>DATFXS010000295.1:0-7929 GCA_035315605.1 Polyangia bacterium | reverse complement strand
CGCACGCGATGGCCAGCGTCTGCTTCGTCAGCCCCGAGACGCCGACCAGGACGCCGCCCACCACCAGCAAGATGGTCCGGCGCCGCGGCTTGCCGGTGCGGTAGAGCGCGTAGGCGACCACGGCCATCGCGATCATCAGGTACGCGATCGCAACCGGCTCGCCGTGGACGCCGACGCTGCCGCCCGGATCGTAGATCGTCGCCAGCACCAGCACGTTCGCGACCGCGGCGATCGCGCCCGCCAGCGGCCATCCCGCCGCCCACCCGGTCAGGAAGGTGCAGCACGTCGTCACGAGCATCGCGACGAGGCCCATGAGGCGGGTCCCCGTCCACTCGAAGCGGCCCGTCATGAGGTGGAAGATCGCTTGCGTCCAGTACAGGAACGGACCGCGGTGGCTGACCGCATCGACGTACGGCAGCCAGTGGCCGCTGATGATCCGTTCGGTCGCGGCGGCCTCGTAGCCCTCGTCGTATCCGACCTGCTGCGAATACGGGAACATGAAGAACGCGTAGATGCGGGCGCCCACCCACAGCGACACGAGCGTCATCAACCCGGGCAGCAGATCTGCCCACCTGAAACGCCTGGGGAGAAGCTCCGGCATGGGGGGTCGTTCACCCACCCGAGCCGGCGGCCGCGCGCTTGTCCTCGAATTTCTTCCGCTCGGTCAAGAACTGATCGTAGTCGCGGATGTAGTCTTCCGGTTCGTAAGCGCGCGAAGCGAAGACAAGCAACATGGCGTCCGGAGTGTATCGATACTGCGTCCCCCACACCATCGCCGGCAGCAGAAGCCCGATCGTCGGATCGTCGAGGAGGAACTCCTGGCGCTGGTGGCTGTCATCGCAGACGGCGACGACCGATCCGCGCACGCAGACCAGGAACTGATCGCACTGCCGGTGCGCGTGCTCGCCGCGCACCTCCTTGGACTTGACGTCGAAGACCAGGAAGCAGCGGGCGGGCGCGAAGGGGAGACCCTTCCCGACTTCTCGCGCGATCAGGTTCCCCCGCAGATCTTCGATCAGCGGCACCTCGACCAGCGCGACGCCCTCGACGGCGATCGACGGCCGCCCGGCCGGGCGGGGCGCGGCGAGGGGCGTGGCGCCGGCTGGCGCCGACGTCACGTAGCGCTGAATGCGGGCGGGGTTGCCCATCACGACCGCGTGCGGCGGCACCGAGCGCGTGACCACCGAGCCGGCGCCGACCATCGCGCCCGCGCCGATGTTGACGCCCGGGAGGATCGTGGCGTTGGCGCCGATGGATGCCCCGCGCCGCACCCAGGTCTCCGGGTACGACGGAAGGTGCTGCTTGCTGCGCGGAAACGGGTCGTTGGTGAACGTCACGTTGGGACCGATGAAGACGTCGTCCTCGACGTGGACGCCGTCCCACAGCTGCACGCCCGACTTGATCGTGACGCGATCGCCGACCGTCACCTGATTCTCGATGAACACGTGATCGCAGATGTTGCAGTCCTTACCCACGACCGCGCCGGGCAGAAGGTGCACGAAGGCCCAGACCCGCGTTCCTTCGCCGACGTTCGGGGTCTCAACGATCGCTTGTGGATGCTTCGTGAATGGCATCGGTCTTGGCTCCGCCGAACATGGTACGCGAGGCGACGAGATAGTTGGGGCGACGCTTGGTGTTTTCGAGGGTCCGGTAGACGTATCCACCGATGATGCCGAGGCCGAGGCAATTGAGCGCGCCGAAGAAGACGATGACCAGGATCGTCGCGGTGTAGCCGGGGACCGGGACGTGGCCGGTCAGCTTGGCGAACAGCACGACCGCGCCACCCACGATGCTGCCCATTGTTCCCAGACAGCCGAGCCAGAACAGCAGCCGGACCGGCAGGTCGGTGAAGTTGAAGACGCTGTTGGTCAGGTAGCGGACCTTCTTGGCGAGCGTCCACGCGGATCGCCCGGACGGCCGCGGCCGGCGGTGGTAGGGGACCGACTCGCGCCGGAAGCCGACCCAGAACAGGAGGCCGATCAGCGAGCTGTTGGATTCGTCCAGGCCGATGATCTGGTCGCGCACCTGCTGCGTGCAGCCGAAGACGTCGACGCCGCCGGGCGGGATATCGCGCTGCACGAAGCGCCGATAGGCCCACCAGAACAGGTTCGAGCCGACCCGTGACAGAAGCGGATCGGCGCGGCTGACGCGGGTGCCGACCACGATGTCGGTGCCGCCCGCGCGCAGCCGGCGGTGGAACTCGAGGACCAAGTCCGGCGGCTCCTGGAGATCGGCGGCGAGAACGGCGAACGTGTCGCCCTTCGCCGCCTCCAGCCCGGCGCGAATGGCGGCGAAAGACCCGAAGTTCCGCGACAGCGCCAGCAGCTGCGACTGGAACGGCTTGCCGGGCAAGCCGGCGCGCAGCCGTTCGTAGGAATCGTCGGGGCTGCCGTCCACGACGAACACCACCTCCAGCGCGTCGTCCAGTCGGCCGGCGAGCTCCGCCAGCGACGCCAGCAGCGGCGCGATCGTCTCGCTGTTCTTGAACACGGGAATGACGACGGAGATCACCGCGGCCCCCAGCCGCCGACGGCGGCGATCACGCGATCAACCTCGGGGTCGGACAGGAATGGATGGATGGGGAGCGACACCTCGCCGTCCGCGAAGGAGCGGGCCCGCGCAAGATCGCCGATCACCTCGAAGGCGACGCCGGCCAGCGCCTCCTGGTCCGGGATCAGCCGCGGGTAATGAACGGCGGTCTCGACGCCGGCGGTCGCCAGGTGGCTCTGCAGCGACTCGCGCCGCGGCGGGGCGACCACGACCGGGAACAGATGCCAGACCGGCGCGGCGTCCGGGGCGGGCGTCGGCAGGCGGACCTCGGCGTGGCGGATTCCGGCGAGATAGCGCGTGGCGATCGCCTGGCGGCGGGCCGTCCATCCGCCGAGCCGGGGCAGGAACGCGCTCTCCAGGATCGCGGCGTGCAGCTCGTCGAGCCGGCTGTTGAGGCCGAGGCGATCGTGCACGTAGCGGCGCGACTGGCCGTAGTTGCGAAGCGCCGCGGCCGCGCCCTGCAGCGCCTCGTCGTCCGCCAGCACCGCGCCGCCGTCGCCGAGCGCGCCGAGGTTCTTGGTCGGGTAGAAGCTGGTCGCCGCGAGATCGCCGACGCTGCCCGCGGCCCGACCGCGGAAACGCGCGTCGATCGACTGGGCGCAGTCCTCCACGATGCGCAGCCCGAACCGCTGCCGGAGCTCGGCCAGCGCGTCCAGATCCATCGGCTGGCCGTACAGGTGGACCGGCACCATGGCGCGGATGTCCGAACGATCCGCCAGGACGCGGCCGCAGATCTCGAGATCCAGGTTGCCGTGCGGGTCGACGTCCGCGAACACCGGCAGGCCACCCGCCCGGACGATCGCCAGCGTCGTCGCGAAGGCGGACAACGGCGTCGTCAGAACCCGCGCGCCCGCGGGCAGTCCCAGCGCCCGCAGGCCGATCTCGATCGCATCCAGGCCGCTCGCGCAGCCGACCGCGAACCGACGCTCCATCCGGCCGGCCAGCGCGCGCTCGAAGCTCGCGACCGCCTGGCCCAGCACGTACCAGCCGCTGGCACCCACCCGCTCGACGGCGGCGAGGACGTCGGGCCCGACGTCCGACCACTGCCGCTTGAAGTCGTTGAGAAGGATGCGCTCGGGGGTCACCAAAACTTCAGGTCTTGCTCTTGGCGCCCTTTTCCTTCTTCGGCTTGCCACCGCTGGCGCCGCCGCCGCCGGCGGGAGGCGCCTTCTCGGGCGTCGCATCGGCGGCCACCAGCTTGAACTGCTGGTTCGCTCCCGTGCGCCAGAGAAACTGCTGAAGCGGAGTGCCGTCCGCCGTGGCCGAGCCCTTCACGTCCAGGGACTTCCCGCTGTTGCGCGCCACCAGCCGGACCGTCCCGGGCGCGCCTCCGTCGGCGACGATCCAGTCCTGGTTCGGCCCGCCGTTGCAGCTGAACTGCTGGATCACCGCGCCGTCGTCGTTCGAGATCGCCTGCACGTCCAGGCACTTGCCGGAGAGCGCGCTCATGAGGCGCCAGTAATTGCCGGCGGCCGGGTCCAGCTTGAACTGCTGGGCGGGCGACTTGTCGCAAGCCGCGATCTCCGCGACGGCCTGTTCGTTCATGCCGCGGCCGGCGAACTGCACGCACTTGCCCGAGGCGGCCGCGACGACCGTGTACTTCACGTCCTTGTTGATCGCCATCGCCGAGCGTGCGGGCTCGGGCGGCGGCGGGGGCGGGGGCGGCGGCGGGCCGCCCTTGTTGTCGTCTTCATTCGCTTCCTTCTTGATGCAGGAAGATGAGACGGCCGCTGTCGTCAGGGCCAGCATCAGAACTACGCAGGTTGTCGTCCGCACGGGGGATCCTCCTCTAGGTCGAGCCGAGGACGCGAGCGTGCCATTGCGCACACCGATGTCAAGGGCGACGGCATATCCGGCACAGGGCGACGCCGCCTCGCGCGGCGGATCAGCGACAGTAGTCGCTCGCGTCGGCGCCGGCGTCAGTGGCGGCGCAGCCGTTCGCGCAGTTTACCAAGGAGATTATGTAGGCATAGCCTTGGTTTGGAGGGCACGTCCCATATCCGCCGTAGGGTTGGCACTGCGCCAGTTGGCGCTGATCCGTCCAGCAACGACTGGGCGTGCCCGGGGTGCAGCATGCGATTCGACAGTAGTCGCTCGTGCCGGCGCCCGCGTCGGACACGACGCAGCCGTTGGGGCAATCGACGAGAGACAGCACATAGCTGTAACCCGGTGCGCCGCACCCGTTGGATCCACCCAAGTTGCACATCGAGAGTTGACGCCCGTCCGCCGTGCAACTGGGGAGGTGGGGCGTGCAGCATTGGATCCCACCGTCGGAAGTACCGCCAGCACCACCACCCGACTGACCACCGGTGCCGCCGGTCGTCCCACCGACGCCGGTGGTTCCGCCCACGCCGGTGGTTCCGCCCACGCCCGTGGTTCCGCCCACGCCCGTGGTTCCGCCCACGCCGCTCGTTCCGCCGCTTCCGCCGGCGGAGGCGTCCGGTTGGGCGAGCGTTCGGCTGCAGCCGCCGCTCCAGGCGACGAGCGGTAAGACGCCGATGATCAGCGCCGCCACGATCAGTCGCGCGATTCGCTCGACGCCGGACACGCCCGTCATTTTAGCGCCAGATCCAGGGAGGCGCGGCTTTCATCGCGCCCGGGCCACCCGCGCCGCTGGCGTGACCTCGCGGTGCAGGATCTCGAACGCGTCGTGGGCGGTGGCGCGGACGAACAGATCGTCGCGCTGCGGCGCCTCGACGGGATACGGGATCGGCTGGCCGTCCGGGCCGACGTACGCCTCCGGGTCGATGAACAGCACGCGGAGCCCGCGCTCGCGCGCGCGCATCTGCACCAGGCGGCGATCGGCGTGCACGCCGATGACAAGCAGCGAACGCGCCCGCGGATCGTGATCGATGGTGGGGTAGTACGGCCCCCAGTCGTAGCGGCGCAGGGAGATCTCGGGCAAGCCCAGGTCGGCACATTGGCAGTCGAAGTTGTTGGTGATGACGGGGCCGACCAGCAGGCCCCGCTGCCACAGGTCCAGGAGGCGCCGGTAGAACGGCGTCGGCTCGGCGATCAGGCAGGCGCGGTGGATCTCGGTCATCTCGCGCAGCTTCCGCTCCGGATCGCGAAACAGGTCGAGTAACCCGTCGTCGGCGGCCCGGAACACGAAGCTGTAGTCGGGGCGCGAGACGCCGTAGATCCGATGCAGCGTCGAGAGGTGCGGGATGCCCGCCTCGATCGACGGCCCGCAGCCGAGCTCGAGCTGCGCGGGTAGGTGATCGGCCAGCGTCGCGGCGTCGACCACGCGCGGCTCCTCGCGCGCGAGCCGCTTGCGCAGGCCGACGCGATAAAACACCTCCCAGGGGCGCCGCTCCCAGTCGGCCGGCAGATCGAAGCCGTCGCTGCGCACGACGATGTCCAGGCTCTCGTAATCGGTCGGAGGAAGATCGCCGGGCGCGCGCGCCAGATCCTCGGGGTGCGTCCGCGCACGCCGCACGACCGCCGTCAGATCGCCGCGCCGCCAGCGCTCGTGCGAGCCGGTGCCTTCGCGCCGCCAGCCGCCATCGCGCAGGCCGCCGGTGACGGCCGCCTGGTATTCGTCGATGTGCGCGGCGGGCAGGCCCAGCACCAGGTGCAGGTAGGCGTTGCGCAGGACGAAGTGGCGGCCGTCGACCCCGTACTCGTCGTAGAAGTGAATGAGCCGCTTCTTTCGATCGGTGGGATCCCGCCACCCCGAAAGGCGCGCGTTCGACGGATGCTGGTGGCGGCGCCAGATCGATTCGGTGAACCGGCGATGCCAACCGCTCTCGTCCGAATCGATGTGCCGGTGGTAGCGGTCCAGCTGCCGTTCCGTCAGGTTCGCCTGCACGAGGAACGGAAACTTCATGGCGACCTTCCGGCCAGCACGAAGAGGTCGGGGCCGCGGCCGCTCGCGTACAGGCGATCGAGGGCGGGCGCCGTCAGCACTCCGCGCAGCAGGTGGATGTTGCAGTGACTCTCCAGCTCGCGCACGGCGAAGCCGGCGCGCGCGAGGACGGCGGCCAGCGAGGCGCGGCTGAACAGATGCAGGTGGTCGGCGCGGAACGAACGATACGACGCGCCGAAGGCGGCGATCTCGGTGGCCTCCATGCTGGGAACCAGCAAGACGAGGCAGCCGTGGGGCGCGAGCGCCTCGCGGGCGAGCGCCAGCTCGCCGACCGGATCGACGACGTGCTCCAGCACGAACTGGTACAGCACGGCGTCGAAGGCGCCCCGCCCGACGCCCGATCGCGGCGACGACAGCGCCTCGGCCAGCGTGCCGTGGAAGGTGGCAAGACCGTGGCGCCGCGCCGCCTCCCGGACGGCCTGCGCGCTGACGTCGACGCCGGCCGTGCGCAGCCCGGCGCGCTCGGCGGCGACGCGCGTGTAGCCGAAGCCGCTGCCGATCTCGAGCAGCGTGCCGACCGGCGTCGCCGATGCGCGGCGCAGGCGCTCGATCAACCGCGCGCCCTTGCGCACGCGGTACGCCTCCTCGTCGGCGTACCCGTCGTAGCCGGCCCCGGCGGCATCGCGAACACGAAAGTAGTCGTCGCCCGCGTAGCGGGCGCGCGACGCCGCGTCGCCCGGATCGCTCAGCAGCGCGCCGTGACCGCAATGATCGCAACGTCCATACACCAGATCCCCGGCGGGCGGCGGCGATCGACGGGTGAGCAACGGGACGACGGCGACCCGGGCGCAGGCGGCGCACGGTCGCGGGGGAGCGGCTGGCAGCGGCGGGGCCTCGTGAGGCGACAGAGGGCGATAGGCGGCCGCCAGCGCCAGGAGGCAGCGGTCGGTCTCGTCGTCCGCGGTCTCGCCCCGCGGCGCCGGCGGAAGTCGCGCCTCGAACGCCGCCAGCGTCGCCTGCCAGATCTCGGGCGCGATCTGCAGCGTCCGCGCGACGAGCGCCAGATGCCCGGAATCGATCGCGCCCAGCGCCGGGGCGGCGGTCATCGACGCACCGGCCGGTACTCGCGCCACGCGGTCGGCAGATCCAGCGCGACGCCCAGCGCGGGGCCCAGCGCCAGCGCGCCGAACGCGGACCGGCCGGACCGGCGCGGGCGGAACGTCGTCTCGATCTCGTGGATGCGGTAGCCGCGGTGGTGGGCCGCCACCATCACGAAGCACTGCCAGTGCCGATAATGTCCGCTGAACCGCAGCAGATCATCGAGCACGCCGCGGCGGCAGGCGAAGAACCCCGACTTGTTGTCGCGCGCCGCCATGCCGAACGCGAAGTTGAGGACGGCGGACAGGCCGCGCGACAGGACGTAGCGCGGGTCGCGCGGCCGGTCGCTCGCCGCGCGCACGCCCTGGACGATGTCGGCGCCGGTCGCGTCGATGGCCCGGCGGAGCCGCGGGATGTCGGCCGGATCGTATTGCAGGTCGGCGTCGATGACGCAGCTGTCATCGCCGCGGGCG
>DATFXS010000294.1:0-4411 GCA_035315605.1 Polyangia bacterium | reverse complement strand
TTCGCCTGGATCTCCTCGACCGAGACGCCGGGCGCCCGCTCGCGCAGCTCGAGGCCGCTCGGCGTCACGTCCAGCACCGCCAGGTCGGTGATGATCCGGTGGACGGCGCCGACCGCCGTCAGCGGCAGCGTGCACCGCTTCAGGATCTTCTTCTCGTCGGTCGTTTGTGCGCCAGGGCTGGCGCCCTTGGCTTTGGCGACGTGCTCCATCATGACGATCACCCGCTTGGCCGCGGCGACGAGGTCCATCGCGCCGCCCATCCCCTTGATCATCTTGCCGGGGATCATCCAGTTCGCGAGGTCGCCGTTCTCGGCCACCTGCATGGCGCCCAGGATCGCGCAGTCGATGTGGCCGCCCCGGATCATCGCGAACGAATCGGCCGACGAGAAGTAGGCGCTCCCGGCCACCTCGGTGATCGTCTGCTTGCCGGCGTTGATCAGGTCCGGATCTTCGTCGCCTTCGTAGGGGAAGGGGCCTATCCCGAGCATGCCGTTCTCGGACTGCAGGACGATGTGCGTCCCCGCCGGGATGAAGTTGGCGACCAGCGTTGGCATGCCGATCCCGAGGTTGACGTACATCCCGTCGGCCAGCTCGCGCGCGGCGCGCCGGGCGACCTGATCGCGTGTCAGCGTCGGCATGTCAGGCGCTCCTCTTGCGAAGGGTGCGTTGCTCGATCGGCTTCTCGAACTTCGCCCCCTTCACGATCCGCTGCACGTAGATGCCGGGCGAATGCACCTGGTCGGGCTCCAGCTGGCCTGGTTCGACGAGGATCTCGACCTCGGCGATGGTGGTCTTGCCGGCGGCCGCCATCATCGGGTTGAAGTTGCGCGTCGTCTTCCGGTAGACGAGGTTGCCGAAGCGGTCGCCCTTCCAGGCCTTGACGATCGAGAAGTCGGCGTGCAGCGCTCGCTCCATCACGTACCTGCGGCCGTCGAACTCGCGCGTCTCCTTGCCGTCGGCGACGACCGTGCCGAAACCGGTGGCGGTGTAGAACGCCGGGATGCCGGCGCCGCCCGCGCGGATCCGCTCGGCCAGCGTCCCCTGGGGGGTCAGCTCGACCTCCAGCTTGCCGTCGAGGAACAGGCGCTCGAACGTCTTGTTCTCGCCGACGTAGCTGGAGATCATCTTCTTGACCTGCCCGTTCGCGAGCAAGATCCCCAGCCCCTTGTCGTCGATGCCGCAGTTGTTCGAGATGATGGTCAGGTTTCGGGTCCCCTTGCGCCGGATGGCGGCGATCAGGTTCTCCGGGATGCCACACAGGCCGAATCCGCCGGCCATCAGCGTGGCGCCGTCGAAGAGATCCGCAATCGCCTCGTCGGCGCTCGCAACGGTCTTGTCCATGGAGCGAGAATGATAACCCTCCCGCCAGTCGTGCGATACTCGCCGGCGAGCGGATCAGGCGCATGCCCATCGTGACGTTCACGACCGATTTCGGCCCCGGCGACGGTTACGCCGGCGCGATGAAAGGCGTCGTCCTGTCGATCGCGCCGTCCGCCCAGCTCGTGGACATCACCCACGGGGTTCCCCCGATGGACGTGGCCGCGGGCGCGGCCGCGCTGGCGCAGGCGGCATCGCTGTTTCCGCCGGGAACGATTCACGTGGCGGTGGTCGACCCCGGCGTGGGCGGCGAGCGCGCCGACATCCTGATCGAGGCGGGCGGTAGCCTTTTCATCGGCCCGGACAACGGCGTCCTGTCTCTGGCGGCCCGACCGCCGCGGCGGATCTTCCGGATCGAAAGCTCCCTGTTCCGCCGTGACCCGGTCAGCCCGACGTTCCACGGTCGCGACGTGTTCGCGCCGACTGCCGGGCGGCTGGCGGCCGGCGCGCACGCCGCCGACGCCGGTCCCGCCATCGACACGATCGTCGAGCTCTCGGCGCCGCCGCTGCACAAGCAGGGCGGCGTCGTGGAAGGGCAGGTGATTCACATCGACAGCTTCGGAAACCTGATCACGTCGCTGCCCGCCGAGCTGCTGGCGGTCGATGCATCGACGGAGGTGCTGGTCGAGGTCGAGGGGTCGGAGGGCCGCTTCCGGCCCGTCTTCGGGCGGACGTTCTCGGATGTCCAGTCGGGGGCGCTGATTGCCTACATCGGCTCCGGCGGCCAGCTGGAGATCGCGCGCCGCGACGGCTCGGCGGCGTCGCGCGTCGGCGCGGGGCGGGGGACGGCGGTGCGTGTGACCATCGGCACTTAGCGCGGTTCGCGCCCCGACGAAGTGGCCCGGACCTTCGAGCTGTGGGACGATGTTCGACGTGAAGATGCGGTGGCGTCTGCTGATGACGACCGCGCTGGTGACGGCGCCGGCGGCCGGTTGCGTCGTCGGCGACGGGACGGGATCGGCGACGGGCATGCTCTGGATGCTGGGCTGCCTGGAGGCCGGCGACTACGGGTCGATGGCTGCCCCGCAGCCCTACGACCTGCAGCCCAAGTACTTCGTCGGCGAGCCGATCGAGGACCTGTCGAGCCCGCCGGCCAACCGCCTGATCATCCGGATGCAGCACAACGGCAACGCGCAGGAGATCACCGATACGCTGTACTTCGACATCCCCAATTCGCGGGAGGTCGCGCAGTGCCTGCGCGGTCAGACGGTGAACGGCGTGCCCCAGTGGGACAGCACGACGACGGGCAGCGTCTTTCCGGGCGTCATGGGGCCCTGGTGCGAGCCGCCGGTCGCGCCGCCGGACGGCACCGGTTTCCCGCGCATCCACCTGGTTCCGGGCGGGCCGGTGAAGGCGTCGTTCACGCCGCTCGGCACCTGCGTGTCGACGCAGCATCCGCCGGCGATCGTCAGCATCACCGGCGTGGGGCAGGACGGGTGGATCGACTTCCAGGATTTCGGCGGTGCGTTCGAAAACAGTACGGCGCCGGACGCGCGCACGCCCGTCGAGTCGGACTTCAAAGTTAATTTCGGTGACAGGCTGCGCGCCAACTTCAACATCACCGTGATGGGCGACGATCGCGTCCTGACGGCGATCATTCAGGGCGACAACGTTCCGCCCATGGCGGTCATCGGAGGCACTCTGCAAGGCAACTTCGACTTCAACCTGCAACGCGGGCAGGGCGCGCAGACGTTCCCGTAACGGTCGCCTTGGCGCCCCAGTTTCTCAACGAAGTCGGCGTCGAGATCGAGTCGCTGGCACCGGGCGGCGACGCGGTCGGGCGGCAGCTGGACGGGCAGGGGGCGCGCGCCGCCGACGACGGGCGGGTGACGTTCGTGCCGCTGGCGGCGCCGGGCGAGCGCGTGCGCGCGCGCATCGAGCGCGAGAAGGGCAAGGTGGCGTGGGCCGAGCTGGTCGCGATCGAGCGCCCGGGCCCGGACCGCGTACCGCCGCCGTGCCCGCTGTTCGGGACCTGCGGCGGCTGCCAGTGGCAGCAGGTCACGATAGAGGCGCAGCACGCGGCCAAACGCGCCATCGTCGAGCGCGCGCTGGGGGCGCCCGTGCCCGAGGTGATCGCCGCCGGGCCGCCGTTCGGCTACCGGGATCGCGCGAGGCTGACGGTCGGGCCGGGCGGAGTGCTCGGGTTCCACGCGCGGCGGTCGCACGACGTCGTCGACGTGCCGGCCTGCCCGCTGTTCGGCCCCGAGCTGAGGCGTGCGCTGCCGGCCCTGCGAGCGATGGCACGGGGGCTGGCCGCGGGCGTCGAGATCGACGTCCAGGCCGGAATCGAGGGCGTTCACGTCAACGTCGCGCGCGCCGATCCGAACAGCGCGGCGCACGCCCGGCGCGAGTTCGACCGTCTCGAGGCGGCGGGCGTCGTCGGACTCTTACTGGGCGGCAGGGCGACGGCCGGGCGCGTCGACGTCGACATCGCGGAGCCGGGGTCGCCGCCGCTGCGGGTCCCCGCCGACGGGTTCGCGCAGGTCGGGCGCGTGGCGAACGCCGCGCTGGTGGCGGCGGTCATGAAGGCGGTCGGGCCGGCCCCGGGCGTGGTGCTGGAGCTTTACGCAGGAAGCGGCAACCTGACGCGCCACCTGGTCCGCGCGGGCGCGACGTCCGTGACGGCGTGCGACGGCGATCCGGCGGCGCTCGCGCGCGGCGCGCACAACGTGATGGAGGCGCGCTGGTCGCTGCGGCCGCCGGCGATCGACGCCGACACGGTCGTCCTCGATCCGCCGCGCGACGGGGCGGACAAGGTCCACCTGGCGGCGGCGGCGCGGGCGAGCCGGAGGATCGTCTACGTGTCGTGCGATCCGCAGACGCTCGGGCGGGACGCGCGCGGCCTGCGCGCGGCCGGGTTCGAGCTGGTCGATGCGGTGGCACTGGACCTGATGCCGCAGACCTTCCACGTAGAGGTCGTCGCGACGTTCGATCGCGAGCGGACGGGAACGGGCTAGCCGCTCTCGCGCGAAGCGCGAGAGTGCGGCTACTTTTGAGACGTGCTCCAGCGGGGTAGCATCGCGGCCGCGTGCCC
>DATFXS010000293.1:0-18537 GCA_035315605.1 Polyangia bacterium | reverse complement strand
GGCTCGGGGGCGCCAGCGCGCCGCCGCCCATGCTGCAAAGGTGGCCGAACTCGTTGCAACGGAAGCTTCCCGGCGGGCCGAACTGGGACGCGATGTTCTGGTTCGAGGCGGTGTCGAAGAGCGCGACGTTGGGCAACGCGGAGCAGTCGTCCTCATCGGTCAGCATCATGACGACCAGGTAGGCGTCCGGCCGCAGGAAGCCCTGATTCTCGGGCGGCGCCGCCCCACGGCCGTCGGCCCCGAGCGCGCGCAGGACTGACCCGAACTGGTGCTCGTACCCGCACCCGTTCTCACCCAGCGAGGCGATGCACTGAAAAACGCTCGCGAGGTTGCCGCTGTAGTTGGTGACGCCCCCGATGTTGGAGATGAACGTCTGACCCTGCTGGAGGCTGTTGGACGTGCAGTCGATGCCGCCGGGGAAGCGCGACGTGTACTGGAAAATCCCTTTGTCGCCGGCGGGAATCGTGCCGTTCGCGTCGTTGTCACAGCCGGCCGTCGTCCCGTCGCCCGCTCCCATGTCCTGCGACACGACGGCGATATGAATGTTCGGCAGGCCCTGCGGCGCGGACTGCAGCGACGTCAACAAGATCGGAAAATTGGTGAGGAAGTTGACCTGCGAATTCCGCATCGACGCCGAATCGTCGATCATGACGAGGACGTCGACGTTGCGGTTGATGCTCGCGCTGATCGTGCCGGTCCACCGGTTCGGGTTGCCGCCCGCCCCGCCGCCGCCGTCAGCCCCGCCGCCTCCGTCGCGCGTGTTCAGCCCGCTGCTCCCGCAGGCCGCGCTCGCCAGGACCGCCGTCGCCAGGCCCAGTCGCAAATGCCCCATGATCCTCAAGGGCAGCCGCGCGCCGGATCGGTCATGCCCGCCACGCACCGTCCGCAGTCGTAGCTGAAACTGGCAGCCGAGGCCGACATGTTCGGGTCGAACGAGATCGACAGCGTCTGGCCGTTGCACGTCGGCCCACCGGCCATTAGTTGCCAGCACGGTGGCGCACCGCCGTTGTCGGCGCAGGCCGGCACCGTCTTGTCGACGGTTCCCTCGTGCTGCGTGATCTTGCAATCGGGATCCCCGGTCTTCGGATCCAGGGCGATCTGCGCCGCAATGCACGGCGGTCCGAGGGTCGCGTTGATCTTCTGCGCGATGAGACTGAGCGCGGGCGCATAGCTGCTGTCGCAGATCGACAGGACCTGGCCGTTGGCCCCGAACTCGCCCGCCAGCTGCGCGTTCCGGACGCCCGGATCGGCGAAGCTGCCGTCGGTAGCGACGCAGGAATGCGTCATCTCCGGCCAAGGGCACGAAGCCGCGCCGCACGACCTGTCCGCGGTGCTCGGGTTCCTCCATTTCACCTGGTAGGGCGTCGCCGGGCCGGTGATCGCCGTGACGAACACCATGCTCGGATCGGTCTTGAGTTGCTTGAGGGCCGTCGCGGTCGCATGAACGGGCAAGAGGTAGCCCTCGACGTCGTCCGACATGCAGCCGTCGTAGTCGACTGTGGCGGTCACGTCGTTGTTCGGCGCGTTGCGATCCGGGTGCGGAGCGACGCGGTTGGAACCCAGCACGCCCGTCGGGCAGGTGTGGCCGAACTCGTTGCAGCGGAAGTTCTGGGGCGGCCCCAGCTGCGACGCCATGTCGTTGTTGGCGGCGGTATCGAACAACGGCAGCCGGCCGTTGGGTCCGTTGCCCGGGGACGCGGAGCAGTCGTCCTCGTTGGTCAATATGACGATGGCGAGGTACGCATCGGGCCGCAGGAAGCCTGCGTTCTCGGCGGGCGCGGGCTGGCCGTCGGCCCCGAGCGCGCGCAGAATCGCCGCGAACGGGTGCTCGAAGCCGCAGCCCGTTTCGCCCAGGCGCGCGATGCATGCGAACACATCCGCGAGGCTTCCGGTGTAGTTCGCCTGGCCACCGATGTTCGAGATGAACGTGGCGCCCTGCTGGAGATTCGTCGTCGTGCAGGTGCCGCGAGCCACGTACCGGAAGATCCCCTGGTCCCCGCTGGTCGCGTTGCACCCGGCGATCGTCCCGTCCCCCGCCCCCATGTCCTGCGACACGACCGCGATGTGAAGATTCGGCAGGCCCTGCGGAGCCGACTGCAGCGTCGTCATGAAGGTCGGGAAGTTGTTGATGAGGTTGGTCTGCTGCAGGGTCATCTCCGACGAATCGTCGATCAGAAACAGGATGTCGACGTCGCGGTTGATGGTCCCGGCTATTGTCCCCGTCACCCGGTTCCCTGCCCCGCCGGATCCACCGCCGCCCGATCCACCTGCGCCGACTCCCCCCGTGCCCAGCAGTGTCTTACCGCTACTGCCGCACCCCACACCGGCCAGAACCGCAATCACCAGACTCAGTCGCCAGCGCCGCATCTCATCTCCTTGTCAGTAGCAGTCAGTCGCCCCGGCCGATCCGTCCTGAGCGCACGGCAAGCACGAGAGCGTGACGGTCTCCGGGTTCGTCGTCGACGCCGGATCCAGCGTGATGACCACCGACGAGCCGGAGCAACTCGGGAAGTCCTTCGACAGCGTCCAGCACGGAGCCGCCCCGCCATTGTCCGCGCAGGCCGGCAGCGGCGTATCGACGAACATGTTGTTGCCGTTGTTGTGGTGACCGACCGCCGTGCAATCCGGCTGCAGGCCCGGCTTGCTCGGATCGTCCGCGATCAGCCGGTCGATGCAGCGCGGGGCGACCTGCGAGGCGAGCAGCCCGGCGGCCTGGGCCAGCCCAGGTCCGAAGTTCGCGTCGCAGATCGACTGTTGCAGCCCGGTCGCGCCGAACTCTCCGACTAGCTGGGAGATGCGGACGCCCGGGTCGGCGAAGCTGCCGTCCGCCGCCGTGCACGAGTGCGTGATCTCCGGCCACGGGCAGGACTGACCCGTCGTGTTGCACGAGGTGTCCATGGTCGACGGATTCTTCCAGTGGACGACATACGGGGTGGGCGCTCCGCTGACCGCGACCACCGACACATAGGACGCATCGACCTTCAGCGCCTTCAGCGCGTCGGCCGTCTGCTTCACGCTCAGCAGGTAGCCCTCCGTGTCGTTGGAGGCGCATTGGTCGTACGCGACAGTCGCGTTGACGTCGTTGTTCGGGGCGAGGCGCCGCGGATGCGCCGGCGCGCCACTGCCGATCGAGCACAGGTGGCCAAACTCGTTGCAGCGGTAGTTGGCGGGCGGCCCGAACATGGATGCGACGTTCACATTCGACGTGGTGTCGTACAGGGCGATGCCCGGCATCGCGGAGCAGTCGTCCTCGTTGGTCAGCATCACGATCATCAATTTCGCGTCCGTGCGCAGGAAGCCTTGATTCTCCTGCGGCGCGGCCTGGCCGTCGGCGCCGAGCGCGCGCAGGACCGCCGCGAACTGATGCTCGAAGCCACAGCCGGTCTCGCCGAGGGCGGCGATGCACTTGAACACGCTTGCGAGATCGCCGGTGTAGTTCGCGACGCCGCCGACATTCGAGATGTACGTCGCGCCCGCGTTGAGGCCGGTCGTCGTGCAGGTTCCGCGCGCCGTGTACTGGAAGATCCCCTGGTTGCCTCCGGGCATCAGGCCGTTGCCGTCGTTCTGGCAGCCCGCTATCGACCCGTCGCCCGCCCCCATGTCCTGCGAGACGACACCGATGTGGACGTCGGGCATTCCGCCCGGTAAGCCTTGCAGCGCGGTGACGAACGACGAAAAATTCGCGAGCAGATTATTCTGCGCGAGACGCATCGACGACGAGTTATCGACCATGAACAGGATGTCGACAGCTCGCGGGGTGACCGCCGAAACGTTCTGCGTGAATCGCCCGCCGCTGCCGCCGGACCCGCCCGCGCCCGTTCCGCCCGCGCCGGCTGCGCCCAGCAACGGCCTACCGGAGCTGCTGCTGCAGCCCGCGCCCGCCAGCACCGCAATCACAAGACCAATCCGCCACGATCGCATACGTGCATCATATCTGATGGCGATCGTCGTCGCTGCTTCGTCCATGGTTGCCTCGACGACGCACGCCGCCGGTGACAGTGTGGTGCCCGGCACGCCCCCTTCGTCGGTCATCATTTCGATCGTTGGCACCAGCGATCTGCACGGCCACCTCGAGGCGCTGCCTCGTTTCGGCGCTTACCTGACGAACCTGCGCCGGGCGCGCGCCCGCGAGGGCGGCGGCGTCGTCCTCCTCGACGGCGGCGACATCTTCCACGGAACGCTGGATTCGAATCTGAACGAGGGCGCCGCGGCCGTCGCCGCCTACAACGCCCTCCGGTACGACGCGGTCGCGATCGGAAACCACGAGTTCGACTTCGGTCCGGTCGGACCCGCGCACACACCGGGCGCGCCCGGCGACGATCCCCAGGGCGCCCTCAAGGCGCGCGCGTCCGAGGCGCACTTCCCGTTCCTCGCCGCCAACCTGGTTGACGCCGCGACGGGCAAGCCGCCGGCCTGGCCGAACGTCCGCACCAGCACCACGGTCTCAGTGGGCGCCGTCACGGTCGGCGTCATCGGCCTCGCAAACGCGGCGACGGCATCGATCACCCTCCCCGCCAACTTCGCGGGGCTGCGCGCCCTTCCGCTCGGCCCGGCCGTCGTCGCCGAGGCGAAGGAGCTGCGCCGCCGCGGCGCCGCGGCTGTCGTGGTCGTCGCGCACGTGGGCGGCGCGTGCACGCAGTTCACTCAGTCCGACGATCTGTCGTCGTGCAACGCGGACAGCGAGATCTTCCAGCTCGCGCGCGCGCTGCCCGCCGGGACGATCGACGCGATCGTCGCCGGCCACACGCACGCCGGCATCGCCCACCGCGTGGCCGGCATTCCGATCATCGAATCGTACGCGAACGGGCGGGCCTTCGGCCGCGTCGATCTGACCGTGGACCTTGCCCCGCGGCGCGCCCGCGGGCGCGGGCACGCGAAGGGCCGCCCCGCCGTGGTCGAGGCGCACCTGTTTCCGCCCCAGGACCTGGCGAAGCCCGGCTTCTCCTTCTTCGGCACGTACGAGGGCGTGCCGCTTGCTGCGGATCCGGACGTCGAGGCGGCGATCGCCCCGGCGCTGGCGGCCGCGCGCGCGAAGCGCGACGCGAAGCTGGGCGTCACGATCGCGCACCCCATTGCGCCCGCGTACGCCACCGAGTCGGCGCTCGGCAACCTGTTCGCCGACCTGATGCGCGCGGCCCGCCCCAAGGCGGACGTCGCGGTGACGTCCGGAGGATCGCTGCGCGCCGAGCTGCCGGCCGGACCGCTCACCTACGGCCAGCTGCACGAGGCGCTGCCGTTCGACGATCGGTTCGCGACGATTTCGATCACGGGCGGCGACCTGGCCGCCACAATCGCCCGCAACCTCGCGCGCGCCGGCGGCGTCGTGTCGCTGTCGGGGTTGCGCGCGCAGGCCGCGTGCGTGGACGGCGCCCTGCAGGTGACGTTGTCGCGGCCCGCCGGCACGCCGGTCGGCGCCGGCGAGCGGCTGACCCTGGTGACCAGCGAGTTCCTGGCGACCGGCGGCGGGGGCGTTTTCTCGGACGAGGTTCGCGCCGGGGCGACGCCGGCGGCCGGACCCACTATCCGGGATGCGATGGCTGACCTTCTGCGGGCGCGCCGGGCCCCGCTGGACCCCGACAACCCGCCCCTTTACGACGCCGCGCACCCCCGGCTCGGGTACGCGGGCAAGCGACCCCTCACCTGCCGGTGAGCCCGTGGGCCCGGGCTTTTAGCCGCAACGCGCTTCAGCCGTTATCATTGAAGGAGGCTCGACGTTTCACATGGCCATCGCCCCCAAAACGGCGGCGTCGCCGCCCGGCCTCACCACGACCAAGGCCCCGTTCATCGAGGAAGCCCGGTCGCACGGCGACATCTACATTCGCCAGCCGTACGAGCTCTACTCGGCGGACAACCAGGCGACCTGGGCCCTGTTGCTGTCCCGCATGCAGGAGCGCTGGCGGCGCTACGCCAACGAGCGCTTCCTCGAGGGGCTGGACAAGCTGCGCCTCTCGCCGACGCGCATCCCGCGCCTCGAGGAGATCAACCATTTCTTGCAAGCGCTGACCGGTTTCCGGGCGCGCGCCGTCAGCGGCTACGTGCCGTCTTACGTGTTCTTCGATTGCCTGCGCCGCCGCGAGTTCCCGACGACGATCACGATCCGCGACGGCGCCCAGCTGGAATACCTGCCCGAGCCCGACATCTTTCACGACGTCGGCGGTCACGTGCCCATGCACACCGACCCCGCCTTCGCGCAGGCGCTGGTCCGCTTCGGCGACTGCGCGGCGGCGGCCGCGCGCCGCGCCTCGACGATCGCCGACGAGCACGAAAAGCTGCGCCGCCTGACCAGCAACATCCGCGCGATGTCGCGCTTCTTCTGGTTCAGCGTCGAGTTCGGCCTGATGCGTTCGGCGCGCGGCGACGGGTCGCTGAAGGTCTACGGCAGCGGCCTGCTGTCGTCGTTCGGCGAGATCGCGCACGCGATCGACAGCCCCGACGTCCAGCGCTTCCCGTTTCAGATTGAATGGGTCGTCAACCAGGGGTTCGAGATCCACCACTATCAGCCGCTGCTTTACATCGTCGATTCGTTCGATCATCTGTTCGCGCTGGTGACGGAGCTGGAGCAGTGGATGCTGGCCGGCAAGCTCGACAACGTCGCCCCCGGCGATCCGGAAGTGAGCGAGACCGATCTCGCCAGCTTCCTGCACGGTGACAAGACGCCGCCGCCTGCGGACGAGACGTGACCGCTTCGGGGAGTCGGGCCGCCCGCTCCTCGAGTTGAAACGCCCGACGATCTCGACGAAACTGACGCGCAAAGTGTGAGCAGCCGTTACGCGCTTCACGACTACGGCGCCATGATCGCCGACGAGGTGCGGATGTCCGCGCACCGCGCAGCCCTCGAGCGCGCGGTGCGGCCCGGGTCCGTCGTTGTCGACCTCGGTGCCGGCATGGGCATCATGTCGTTGATCGCGTGCCAGCTCGGCGCCCGGCGCGTCTACGCGATCGAGCCCAATGATCTCGTCGAGGTCACGCGCGAGCTGGCGGCCGCCAACGGCTTCGGCGACCGGATCCAGATCATCCAGGAGCCGGCCGACCGGGTCAGTCTCCCCGAGCGCGCGGACGTCATCGTCTCCGACCTGCGCGGGATGCTCCCCTTCCACGCCCGGCACATCCCCGCGCTGGTGGACGCGCGGCAGCGCTTCCTGGCGCCGAACGGCGTGCTGATTCCGGAGCACGACGAAATCCGCGTCGCGGTGGTGTCGGTTGAACGAGCGTACGCAGACGTCCGGCGTCCGTGGCGCGAGGGCGCGACCGGCCTCGACATGTCGCCCGCCGAGCGCCTGACCACCAATCAGTTGGCGCGCGTCAGGATCACCGCCGACGAATTGCTCACGCCGGGCCGCAGCTGGGCGTCGATCGACTACCGAACGGTCACGTCGCCTTCCGCGAGCGGCACCGTCTCGTGGACGGTCGAGCGCGACGGCGTGGGTCGCGGTCTGCGGGTCTGGTTCGACACCGTCCTCGCGCCCGGCATCGGATTCTCGAACGGCCCCGACGCGCCCGAGACCGTATACGGCGCCGTCTTCCTTCCCTGGTCCGACGCCGTCTCGCTTGCCGCCGGCGATGAGATCGCCGTGATGCTGTCCGCCGATTTGCTGGGCAGCGACTATCTGTGGAGGTGGGAGACGACGGTGACCGCCGGGGCGGCACAGGGCCGCGCGGTCAAGGCCCGCTTTCTCCAGTCCAGCTTCCTGGCCGCGCCGCTCGGCCCGATCTTGCGTCGCCGGAACCCCGAGCGCGTCGCGAAGCTCGCCGTCGACGGCCAGATCGCGGCGTTCGTGCTCGGGCAGATGCGAGACGAGCGGCGACTGGGCGAAATCGCCCGCGCTGTGCGTGAACAATTCCCCGACCATTTCGCCGACGACGCCACCGCCCTCGCCGAGGCCGCCAGCCTCGTCAATCGATACGGCGCGTGAATGGCGTCAACGCTCGAGGTCGCATGGCGGGCCGATCGCATCCGGCACAGCCGCGGTCGCCCACGGTGACCAGGGTGCCCCCGCGGATCACCGACCCGTAACGGTCGACTACGGGGCTGCCTGCGGAATCTCCGCACAATCAATTTCGGGATCAGCTTTCGCGGTGCTGGCACGACCGCTGCAGCCATGACACCTCCGCGGAGGTGATCATGAAGGCAATCAAGGTGTTGGGAATTTCACTGGTCGCGCTCGTCGCGGGCGGATCGGCGGCGTTCGCCAAGGTCACGGATCAGTCGAAGGTGGGCTCGACGTCCGCTGCGGTGTCGCCGCTGCCGAAGGAAGGCACGCTGGCGGACAACGTCGTCGTCACGCCGGGCACGGCCGCTCCGGCGCCTGCGCCCGCTCCGACAGTGAACGTGGAGCCGGTCCAGCCGGTGCAGCCGGCGCCGGTGGTGCTGCCGCCTCAGCGGCAGGTCGTCACGCAGGAAAGTCCGCACAACTACGTGGCGACGGTCTTCGTCAGCGCGCTGCTGGGCGGCGTGGCGGGCGCGTTGATCGGGGGCTCGATCTATTACCTCAATACGCCGCGCAATCACCCGGCCAACATCGGGTACTGGGCCGCGGGCGGCGTGCTGGTTGGTACGGGCGTCGGCATCGTCAACGTGGTCGTCGACGAGAGCCGCGCGGAACGGGCGGTCTCGAGTCTCCCGGCCGATCCCGTGCCGACCTTCCGACTCTCGCTCCTGAACCGGTCCTTCTAGTCCCTGCGATTCCCTCGACGAAGACCTCGCCGTCACCGCGCGGCCGGACGCCGCGGCGCGCATTGACACGATCGGGAGCGATTCGATAGCGTGCCCGGCATATGGGTCGACGGGACGCGGTGGCGGATCGATCGTCTTGCCACCCGAATGGGATCGCGATCGTGGCGATCGCGATCCTCGCCGCGGGCGCGGGCTGTTCCGGATCATCGGGCGGGCAAGGCGGCGAAGGGCAACATTGCTACCCGAACCATTCGTGCAATGACGGTCTCGTCTGCCTGAGCAACCTCTGCGTTCAGCCGCCTGACGGCGGCGCGACCGGCGGCGGCAGCGGCACGAACGGACGCGGCGGCGGCGGCGGACGCGGCGGCTCCGCGGCCGGCACGGGCGGATCGTCGGGCGGCGCGACGGCGGGCACCGGCGGATCGCTGGCAGGAGCCGGTGGCTCGTCCGGCGGCGCCAGCGCGGGGACAGGCGGCGCGACGGCCGGCAGCGGCGGTGCGACGGCCGGCACAGGCGGCGCGACCGCCGGGACAGGCGGCAGCGCGGGGACGGGCGGCGCGATGGCCGGCAGCGCCGGATCGTCAGGCACAGGCGGATCGTCAGGCGGCGCGACAGCAGGCACCGGCGGCACGACGGGCGGCGGCGGCTCGGGGGGTGCGACCGGCGGGTCGGGCGGCAGCGCCGCCACCAAGTGCGGCGATGGCGTGCGGGATCCAGGCGAAGCCTGCGACGACCACAACCGGACGGCCGGCGACGGCTGCGGCGCCCTCTGCCAGATCGAGGCCGGCTGGCAATGCCCGACCCCCGGCAGCCCGTGCATCCTGATCGCTGTCTGCGGCGACGGCGTGCTCGCCGCGACCGAGACGTGCGACGACGGCAACACGCAGGGCGGCGACGGTTGCGCCGCAAACTGCCGCAGCGTCGAGGCCGGCTTCGCCTGCGGCATGCCGGGCCGGCCCTGCGTTCCGATCTGCGGCGACAGCCTGATCGTCGGCGCGGAGAAATGCGATGACGGCAACACGACCGACGGCGACGGCTGCTCGGCGCGCTGTCAGGTGGAACCGGGCGCGGTCTGCCCGGGAACGCTGCAGGCACCGGCGCCCGGCCCGTGCACGCCGAGCATCTGCGGCAACGGCAAGAAGGAGGGCAACGAGCTCTGCGATTGCGGCACGGACCCGCTGAACCTGCCGTCGGGCTGCAAGGGACCGAACGGTCTGTTCTTCGGAGACGGAACCGGCTGCTCGCAGGTCTGCACCAAGGAGCCGACGTGCCGGTCCGCAGCCGGGACGCAGGCGTGCGCCAACACCTGCGGCAACGGCGCCGTGGAGACCGGCGAAGCCTGCGACGACGGCGACAACAACGCCGGCGACGGCTGCTCGCCGACCTGCACGGTCGAAACGGGGTTCATGTGCGTGGCGGTCGCGCAGGACGACGGCGGCAGCACCTGCACGCAGCCCGGAAACAGCGGCACCTGTCTGGAATTGCCGATCGTCTACCGCGACTTCAAGAACGAGAGCGTCAGCGGCGGCCACCCCGACTTCTTCTATTTCGGCGCCGCCATCACTGGCGGGCCGGCCATCGATAACGTCGACGGCCAGCCCGGCTCGACCCCCTTCGTAAAGCGTTATTGCGTTCCGAACTCCAGCGGTCCGTCGAAAAAGCAGGACGCGACCAACCGCTCCTGGGACATCGCGACGCCCAATCTCGGACCGACCGGCAAGCCCGTGTTCAACGCGAGCCGGGTGGGCGCCGGCGGCAACCCATTCTTCGCCGACTGTCAGTTCATCGACTGGGCGGACGACGGCGACGCGGGGCACGTGCCCGGTTACACGGCCGCGGCCAACAGTCCCCTCAATGGCCTGGCCTTCATCAGCGGCGCCATGGGTCACGCGATGTACCGTGGCCCGGCGCCCGTCGTCACCAATGAGGCGTCCTTCGGCCAGTGGTGGGTCGACGGCACGTACACCGGCGGCACGCACACGGTCGGCACACTGGAGCTGGCGCCGCTCGGCAACAGCCAGTACCGGTACGCGAGCCAGCTCAACGTCGTGACGGGCGGCTTCTTCCCGATCGATCCGCCGGGCCAGTTCGCCATCTACGGCGCGGCGTCGGGCGCGCCGGGCACGGTGCACGCGGTCGGCACCGAGGCGATGCTGTGCAACATCTGGCCCTACTGGTACAGCACGACGACGTTCGGCGCCGGCAACGGGTGCAAGGCCGACCAGTTTCTGTTCCCGCCCGGCCTGTTCCCGCCGGACACCGCGACCAACTGTCCGTCGGGGGCGAACTGCGGCGGCAAGTGGTACACGGCGGCGCAGGGCTGGTACCACGACTACTGGTTCACCAGCGAGGCGCGCACGTTGTTCACGTACGACGGCGACTTCTCGCTGCAGTTCGCCGCGGCCGCCGACATGTTCGTCTTCATCAACGGGACCCTGGTGGCGGACCTGGGCGGCATTCATCAGTCGATACCAGCCGCCGTGAGCGTCACCGGCGCGACCGGAATGGCGACGATCACCGAGGGCGGATCGCTGGACACGACCGGAACCATGGTTCTCCGCTGTCCGGGCGGGGACCCGTACACCGGGCTGACCATGAACAACCCGGTGATCACCGACGGCAACGGCCACGCGAACTGCACGATCCCGACCTGCGACTGCCGGATGCGCACGGTCAACCTCGGCCTGCAGCTCGGCCGCACCTACGAGCTCGCGATCTTCCACGCCAACCGGCACCCGACCGGGGCGGACTTCCAGGTGACGTTGTCCGGGCTGCAGCACAATCGCTCGCAGTGCCTGCCCCGCTGCGGCGACGGCGTTCGCTCGGGCAACGAGCAGTGCGACTGCGGCGACGCCGCCGCGCCCGCGCCGACCGACCCGGCGTGCGGCGCCATGAAGAACAGCGACACGACGTACGGAGCGTGCACGACCCAGTGCAAGCTCGGCGCGCGCTGCGGGGACGGCATCCTCGACGCCGGCTACGAGGAATGCGACCTCGGCGCCAAGTACAACACCGGCAGCTACGGCACCATGACCGGCTGCACGACGGCCTGCAAATTCCCGCACTTCTGCGGCGACGGCATCCTCGACGCGTGGGCCGGCGAGCAGTGCGACCTCGGCGTTACCAACGGCACGACCGGCGCGCTCTGCTCCGCCAGCTGCCAGGTCGCCGGGCCCTGACGCCGGCCCAACCTAACCGATGGGCTCGGCGCGGGGACGTGTCACGAGCGCGGCGAGCTTCTCATCCAGGGCCCAAAGCCGGGCTCCGATCCGCTGTCCCAGCTCTTCGATGGCCGCCTTGGTGGGGGCGGACAGCCGGGTCCAATTGCGGCCGTCGTAGAATCCTTCGCGCTCGAGCAACGCGAGGCCGCTCGAAAAATCTTCGGCGGTTTCACCCTCCCCGATCGCTCGAAGGCCGGCAATCATGATCCGGAGCTCCTCCGCATCGAGAGCCTGCTCGTACACCGACGAAAAGCCCGCCATGTCGATCTCGCAGCGGGTCAAGACGACGAAGTAGATCGTCTGTTCGACCCCACTGCAGAAGGCGATCCTTTCACGGCCCAATCCGACCAGCCGCTCGAACTCCCGTGCGATCAACTCGCTCGGCGACATCGTCAAACGCCCCCGCTCGCCCGCTAGCTTTCGTCTTCTTCCTTGTCGGCGTCCTTCTCGTCCTTCTTCTTCGCGGAGGGGGCGAGGTCCAGCCTCTTCTTGGGCGAGCAGCCGGAGCTGAAGCCATCGGCGTTGAACTTGAACATCAAGCGGCCGCGATCTTTTTGCGTCACCGCCTCGACCTCGACCTTGTGAGAGCCGCGGCGCTTGGGCGAGCAGTACGAGAAGACGTAGCGTCCGTCGGCGTCCGCGGTCAGCTTCTTGGCGACCTCCGCGAAGCCTTCCTTGTACATCTTCGGGTTGTTCGACAGGAACGTGCCGCTGCGCCCGAGCGCGGTCAGCTCGCCGCGGTGAATCTGCTCGCCGACGCCGATGACCCAGACCTGCGCCGGCGTGTCCTTCAACCCCTGCTTGAGGGTTTCGGGGCTCACGCTGTGCGCCAGCTCGCCGCGATCGGTGAACACGACCAGGATCGCCGCCTTCTGCGCAGAGGTGGCCTGATTCAAGCGGTCGCGGAGCGAGTGCAGCCCCTGGTAGACCGCGCCGTTCAGGTTCGCGTTGCGGCTGCGCGGGCGGAACTTCCGCAGCGCCTCGGTCACCTTCTTCGTCTCGGCCGTGCCGGCGTAGCCGAGGAACGGCACCACCTCGTCGTTGCCGTCGAACGCGCCGACCGCAATATCGTGCGTCGCGCCGACGTGATCGACGAAGTCACCGATCGCCCCCGCCAGCTCGGGAAGATCCTCGGAATCGACGATCGGGCCGCTCATGTCGATCAGCAGCAGCACGGACCGCGAATCGAACTGCTTCGGTTCCAGCAGGGTGCGCTTCCCCTTGCTGGTCGTCACCAGCTTGCCGTCCTCGTAGACGCGGAAGTTCTTCTCCGCCAGGCCGGGGACCGGCCGCCCCAGCTTGTCCTTGACGTCGACGTAGACGGCGACGTTCGCTGGTGCGTCGGCGGCGGCGGCGATCTTGGTCACCTGCAAGCTCCCGCTGCTGCCGCACCCCGCCGCCGCGACGGCGGCGCAAAAAGCGGGGAGGCATCGCGATGACGCGATCGCCGGGGACAACAGGCGCGATCTCATCGTCCGGCGAGCGAGCATAACTCACATGGAATTGTCCGGGCTCGCGATCTTCCGCGGTCCAGTTTTGTCGTCAGGTTTTCGACGCGGTGAGCCCGACCTTCTCGGCGAGCGCGCGCAGCGGCGCGCTCGGCCGGCCGCGCGACGACAGCGCCCAGACCCGCTCTTCCAGGGCGCGCCGGTCGGGCGACGTGTCGGGAAGCGCAAGGACATCAATCAATTCGCCGGCCAGGCGCAGGTGAGCGCCGCTCGGCTCGCCGTCCAGCGCCGCGAACAGCACGCGGGTCAGCGCCGCGCGCCGCGCCACGCCTTCGGGCGTCTCGCCGTCCGGCGGCAGCTCGCGGGCCGCCTCGACCGCCAGCGCGAGCACCTTGGCGTCGTGCACCGCCGGCAACAGCGACGGCAGCTCGGCCATGACCAGCGCCGCCTTCGTCTCCGCGTCCAGGTCCGAGAACTTCAGGCGATCGCCGCCGACCTTGACGACGAGGGCGCCCGCCGAGCCCGCGCTCGCCGCGAACGGCGCCGCCACGATCGCCCCGGTCCGCAGGTTGACCGCGCGCGCCGCCCCGCGCGACGCGCGCGGGCGCCGGCCGCCCTTCGTCTCTTCCAGCGTCACGTCCCAGCCCACGTCCACCCGCGGCGCGCCGACCACGTCCGCCAGCGCCGCGCCCGCGATGGCATGCACCGCGGTGACCCGATCGCGCGCGACACGGCGAAACACATCCGCGCCCGTCCCCGCCTCGGCGCGGTTGCTCTTCGCGGCCGCCAGCACGTCCAGCACCTGACGGGTGGGCGGCTTGCCGCCCGCCTCGGCCAGCAGATCGAGCGCGTGCGCCCCCATGCGGATGACCAGCACGGCCTCCAGCCCGGCGATGTCGTCGAAGAACCACCCGCAGCTCGCGTACATGAGCAGCGTCGCGCGCTGCAGCTCGAGCAGCCGGCGCGCCGCCAGCCGCGCCCGGTCGCCGCCGGTCTTCCAGCGTGGACGCGCGAACGCGGACAGCGCGCGATCCCGCGCCTCGACTGTCTCGTCGACGACGCTGCCGTAGGCGTCGCGCGCGGTCCACGGGTCGCGGAACAGCTCGCCGGCCTCCTGCTCGTAGAACGAGGCGGCTGCGTCGCGCACCAGGTCGAGCGCCTCGCGCAGCGGGCCGCGCCAGGCCTGGTTCCAGCCGGGGCCACCGCCCATGTTGCAGCCACAGTCGCGCTGCCAGCGGCCCAGGCCGTGCGAGCAGCTCCAGGCCGTCCCCTCGCCGTGCGGCCCCTCGGCCAGCTGCGCCTCCCAGGTCGGCGGATGGCGCGCCAGGTACGCGCCCAGGTTGGTCACCTCGATCCCGCGGCGCGCCGCCTCGACGCGCGTCGCGAACGCCAGGGTCAGATCGGCGAATTTCTTGTGGTGCCCCCACAGCTCGCCGTCGGAGGCGCACAGCACCAGCCGCTGGGCGCCCGCCTTCGACCGCTCGGCGGAAGATTGAACGGCGTCGATGACGCTCTCGGCCCGGTTCGCGGTGTCGCCGAACGCGACCGCGCGCGACAGCGGACCGTCGAAGATCCCGAGCGCGATCGTGCGCCCCGATCCGTCCCGATGCCGCCACAGATAGGCGCGGCCCGTGTCCACTGTGTCGCGATCGACCGCCGTCCATTCCTCCGCGCCCACCGGCCGCACGCCCGCGATCTGCTCGGGCGCCAGGATCGTGTAGCGGATGCCGAGATCGATCAGCAGCTCCAGCGTGGCCGGCGAGACGGCGGTCTCGGGCAGCCACAGCCCTTCCGCCGCGCGCCCGATGCGGCGCCGAAAGTCGTGGAGCCCCCAGACCACCTGGGTCCGGGCGTCGCGCGCGCTGGACAGCGGGACGATCGGGTGCGCGTACGCCTGGGCGATCGCCCCGCCCCGCCCCAGCCGCCGCCGCTGGGCGCCGTCCGCGTCGCGCAGGCGCGCCTCGACGGCCGGATCGTGGCTGCCCAGCCAGCGCGCCAGCGTCGGCCCGAAGTTGAACGACATCCGCTCGTAGTTGTCGACGATCGCCTCGATCCGGCCCGCGCTGTTGTTGATGCGCGCGAACGCGTTCGCGCGGTAGCACTCCGAATGGATGCGCGCGTTCCAGTCGTGAAACGGCGCGGCCGACGGCTCGCGCGGGACCCGATCCGTCCAGGGGTTCTCGCGCGGCGGCTGGTAGAAATGGCCGTGGAAACAGAGCGCGATCGGAGAAGGTGCAGCCGGCTTGGTCAAAAGTTTCGCGAGCGAGTCAGGAGGGTGTCCTTCGCCTTCTGCACGACCGTCACGCCGCCCTCGCTGACCGTGTAGCGAAGGGAATCGCGCGCCAGGTCGTGACCGATGTGGTCGCCGTCGGGCACGCGCACGTTCTTGTCGATGATGGCCCGCTGCACGCGCGCGCCGCGCCCGACATAGACGTTGTCGAACAGGACCGACGCCTCGACCCGCGCGCCCGAGTCGATGAAGCAGTTCCGCCCCAGCACCGAGTCCTTGACGAAGCCGCCCGCGATGATGCAGCCGCCGCACAAAATCGATTGCAGCGCGACGCCGCGGCGGGTGTCGTCGTCGAACACCAGCTTGGCGGGCGGATCAGGATAGTTGGCGGTGATGATCGGCCAGTCCCAGTTGTAGAGGTTCAGGCTCGGCACGACGTTCTTGAGGTCCATGTTGGCGTCGAAGTACGAATCGACCGTCCCGACGTCGCGCCAGTAGGCGTTCTCGACCTCGTCCGACACACCCCGGATCCGGTTGAGACCGAAGTTGTAAGCGAACACCCGCTGCGTCCTCAGCATCTGGGGCAGGATGTTGCGGCCGAAGTCGTGGTGCGACTGCCGTTCCGAATCGGCGCGCAGCTCCTCGATCAGCGGCCCGGGCGTGAAGACGTAGTTGCCCATCGACCCGAGGCAGTGCTCCGGATCGCCGGGGATGGTGACCGGGTCGCGATCGGGCTTCTCCTGGAAGCCGATGATGCGCCAGTCCTCGTCGACTTGAACGATGCCGAACTGCGACGCCTCCGACTTCTTGATCGGCAGGCACGCGACGGTCGCGATCGCCCCCTTCTGGAAGTGGAAGTCGGTCATCTGCCGGATGTTCATCTTGTAGATGTGGTCGGCCCCGAACACCAGGACGGCGTCCGCGCGGTACTCCTCGATCAGGTGCAGGTTCTGGAACACCGAATCGGCGGTGCCGCGGTACCACGATTCGCCCATCCGCATCTGGGCGGGGACGACGGTGACGAAGTTGTCGAGCGCCGACCGCGAGCCCCAGGTTCGCTGCACGTGCTCGGCCAGCGATTGCGACTTGTACTGCGTCAGCACGTAGACCGACCGGATGCCCGAGTTGGCCAGGTTCGACAGGACGAAGTCGATGATCCGGTACCGGCCGCCGAACGGCACCGCGGGCTTGGCGCGATCGAGCGTCAGTGGAAAGAGGCGCGAGCCCTTTCCACCCGCCATCACCAGTGAAATGAATCTCTGTTGTCCGTCCATGGCCCTGTCTGGTCCGTCGCCGGGCGGAACTATAACCACATTTCCCATCGATGAGGGTCGTCGGGAGACGTGGTAGTGTCCCTGCCCGCATGGCCACCGGTGAGAAGCTCAAAAGTCAGCTCACGGAGCTGTCACGGAACCTGTGGTGGGCGTGGAACCCGCACATCATCAAGCTGTTTCGTGATCTGGACCCGGAGGCGTTCCGGGCCGCGAACCACAATCCCGTCTCGGTGCTGGCCGGCTTTTCGCCCCAGCGCTTCGATGACCTGGCGCGCGACGCCGCGCTGCGTGCGCGGGTCGACGCCGCCTTCCGCGAGCTGCGCGATTATCTGGGCGCGGCCCGGACCTGGGGCTCGGTGCACGCGGGCCCGCTGCGGGTGCGCCCGGTCGCCTATTTTTCTGCCGAATTCGGCATCCATGAATCGCTGCCGATCTATTCGGGCGGCCTGGGCGTGCTGGCGGGGGACCACCTCAAGAGCTCGTCGGATCTCGGGCTGCCGCTGATAGCGGTCGGCCTCTTCTATCGGGAGTCGTATTTTCGGCAGCGCATCGGGCGCGACGGCTGGCAGCACGCCGAGTACGTCCGTTCGCCCGCCGACCTGCTGCCGGCGCAGCCCGCGCTGACCCCGACCGGGGAGCCGATCGTCATCGAGGTCCCCCTCTCGCGCGAGACGCTGCGGGCCCAGGTCTGGGAGATCGCGGTCGGGCGCAACAAATTGCTCTTGCTCGACACCGACGTCGACGGCAACTCGGAGGAGAACCGCCAGCTGGCCGCGCGCCTCTACTTCGGAGACCAGCGGATCCGCATCCGCCAGGAGCTGCTGCTCGGGGTGGGCGGCGTCCGCGCCCTGCACGCCGCCGGGATCCACTGGGGCGGGCTGCACTTGAACGAGGGCCACAGCGCCTTCGCGACGCTGGAGTACACGCGCCTCTTGATGGAGCTGACCGGCGCGGATTTCCGGACCTGCGCGCAGGAGGTTGCGCAGAGCACCGTGTTCACGACCCACACGCCGGTCGACGCCGGCCACGACCGTTTCCCGCCCGAGCTGGTCGACGACCACCTCGAACCGCTGCGCCGGTCGCTCGGCCTCGCCCAGCACGAGTTCCTGGGCCTCGGCCGGATCCGCCCCGAGGATCACCGCGAGGCGCTCTGCATGACCGTGCTCGCGTTCAAGATGTCGCGCTACGCGAACGGCGTGTCGGCGCTTCACGGGCGCATCACCCGGAAGTCGTGGCAGGTGCTGTGGCCCCACCACCGCGAGGACGAGGTGCCGGTCGGCCACATCACCAACGGCGTCCACGTCCGGACCTGGCTGGCGCCGTCGATGCAGGACCTCTACGCGAAGTACATGGGCGCCGACTGGACCGAGCACCTCGCCGATCCGCGCATGTGGGCGCGCGTCGACGCCGTGCCCGACGCGGAGCTGTGGGAAACGCACCGCGTGCTGAAGGCGGCCCTGGTCCGCTTCGTGCGCCGGCGGCTGGGCGAGCAGCGGCGGCGCAACGACTATCCCGAAGAGCTGGTGGCGGCCGCGAAGGACGCGCTGGATCCGGAGGCGCTGACCATCGGCTTCGCACGCCGGTTCGCGACCTACAAGCGCGCCAGTTTGATCTTCCGCGACATCGCTCGCCTCAAGCGGCTGGTCACGAACCCGTCGCGCCCCGTGCAGATCGTCTTCTCGGGCAAGGC
>DATFXS010000292.1:0-8605 GCA_035315605.1 Polyangia bacterium | reverse complement strand
TCTCCGCCTCGGCGCGACGCGCCTCCAGCGACTGCAACAGCTGCTCGCGCTGGGTGACGTCACGGAAGCTGCAGACGCGGCCGCAGATGTCGCCCCCCATCCGCTGCGGCACCGAATAGCGCTCGTACACCCGCCCGTCCTTGAAGTGCAGGATGTCGTGCGCCTCCATCTCGGGGTCGCCGTACAGCTGCGCCACGCGGGCCACGAAGCCGTCCGGATCGGTCAGCTGGTCCCGCACGATGTCGGCGAGGTGGCGGATGTCGGTGCCCGGTCCCACGTCGGACGGCAGGCGCCACAGCGCCAGAAACCGTTGGTTCAGCACGGCCACCTTGGCGTCTCGATCGCCGACCAGGACCCCGTCGGCAGTCGCCTCCAGCGTCGCCGTCAGCGTCGAGACCGTGTGCTCGAGGGTCTGCGTCGCCAGCCAGCGGTCCGTCACGTCCCAGCAGCTGCCGACCAGACGGGCGGCCTTGCCGTCGCGGCCGGGCAACACCTCGCCGCGCGTGTGCAGCATCCGCACGCTGCCGTCGGGCCGCCGGATCCGGTGATCGTAGATGAAGGGCGTCACCTCCTCGACCGCGCGCCGGATCACCGCGACCGTGTGGTCGAGATCGTCCGGGTGGACGCGCAACAGAAAGCCCTCGTAGTTGGCCACGAACTGGGCGTGGTCGATGCCGTAGATGTTGAACAGCTCGTCGGACCAGACGACGCGGTTGTCCGCGACGTTCCACTCCCAGCTTCCGACGTGGGCGACGCGCTGGGCCTCCGCCAGCCGCGCCTGGCTTCCGGCCAGCGCGTTCTCGGCCTGTTTGCGGCTGGTGATGTCGACGCCGGATCCGATGACGTGCGTGATGACGTTGTTCTGGTCGCGCAGGGGCGCGAACGCGGCGTCCACGCACATCTGGAGGCCCTTCGTCGTGGTGATCCACGTTTCGAGCCGCGCCGGCGCGCCGTTCGCCGCCGACGCGATCGCCTCCCCGATCCGGGTTCGTTCCGTCGCCGAATGGGCGAACCACGGCATGTCGATGAAGCGATGCCCGACGATCTGTTCGCGGCGCAGCCCGCTGGCGGTCAGCGGCGCCTGGTTGACGTCCAGGACCACGCCGCCCACCGAGAACAGCCCGACGAACGTGAAGATCGAATCGATCACCTGCCGGAGGCGGCTTTCGTCGGCGACGACGACGTCGAAGCTCTCCGATTCGAGGAGGCGGCGTGCCTCCCGCAAGGAGCCCGCCCGCACGTACTCCGTCCCGGGGGAGAGATCGAGGATGCCGCTCAGCCGCGGCTGGCTCAGCCCCTCCTCTTCGATGAACAGCACCCGATGCACGGAACTGCTTGGTTTCACGCTACCCACCTCGACGCGCGCCTCAACAATAGGCGTCCGATCACGAGGCGGTCAATCAGGCGGTCACAGAATCCGCTCGCCGCGAGTCCAACGGGCATGAAAAAGAATCGATCGGACGTGATTGTGATTGCCAGCGCCACCGCCGCCTCCGGCCAGGAAGCCGAGCTGGAGGCCGCCCTGCGTGAGGCGGCGGGACCCACCCGGGAACAGCCCGGCTGCGTCGAGTTCAGCCTCTATCGTTCGGGCGCGTCGAAGTCGACGATCATCGGCTTCGAGCGCTGGGCGTCGGAGGCGGAACACCAGAAACATCTCCAGGGCGCCCACATCCAGCGGCTGATGGCGCGCATGGGCGGAATCCTCGCCGGACCACCGGTCATCGTCTCGTACCAGGTGATCGACGAATAGCGCCGCCGCCCTCACGGGGCGACATCGGCGAGCAGGTCGCGGAGCGCGGCGGCGAACGCCGGCGGCGCGGCGTAGTCGGGGTGGCTGCGAAACACGGCGGCTGCGCTGGTCAGCCCGTCGACCTGCCGGCGCAGCCCGGCGGCGCGATCCCGCGTCGGGTGGCGCGCGAACCGCAGCCGCGCCGGATCGACCAGCCCCATGTCGATCGACGGCGCCACCAGCTTCGCGCACCGACAGGGCACCTCCGCGCTGACCAGGCCGCAGCGCGCGCGGACGAACGATTCGATCGCCTCCCGCGCGCGCGACAGGCGCTTGCGAAACGCCTCCGCGCTCACCTCGAGTATGGCCGCGCCCTCGTCGCCGGACAGCGCGAGGATCTCACCCAGGATGTACGCCAGCCGGTGCTCCCGGTCCAGACAGAGGAGCATTCCGTGGGTGCAGAACAGCTTCACTTCCTCGACCAGAAGCTGATCGTCCGAGGTGCGTCCGGCCGAAGCGGCCAGCGCCGCCTCCAGCTGCGCCGCGGCCTGCGCGAAACCGCCGTCCGCGCCCGCCTCCGCCCGCCGCCGGCGCGTCGTCGACAGCTGATTCGCAGCGATGCGAAACACCCAGGTCGACAGCTTGCTGTCGCCGCGAAACGTCCGGATGTGGCGCGCGATCCGGATCAGGATCTCCTGGACCGCGTCCGCCGCGTCGTCGGGATCGCCGACCATCCGGATGGCGAGGCCGTAGATCGGCTCGCGCACGGCGGCCAGCAGTTGCTCCAGCGCCGCGCGATCGCCGGCCTGGACCCGCCCGGCAAGATCGTTCACCGATTCTGGTAGGGAGAACACCGGCGGCCTCAGTTCCGGCTAGGATGCCGCAGGTCTCGAATGGAGGACAGTCCGCGCAAATTGTTACCGGCCGCGCGCCTGACCGCGCTCGAATCGTGGCGCGAACGCGTCCTGCGCGGAATGCTGACCGTCGGGTCGATCGTCTCGCCGATCATCGTCGTGATCTCGCTGGTGCTGCGATCCGGACCGCCGTCGGCGCCGCACACGGCCGGCCTGATCGCCGCGGGCCTGGCCTTCCCGGCCCTCCGTTTCGCCCCGGGCTTGCGCGTCGCGACCCGGGCCACGCTGGCGATCGGCGTCGCCTTCGCGACCGGGGTGGTCGCCCTCATGACCTTCGGCTTCAGCTCGGGACCGGGAATCGTGCTGGCCGGGACCAGCATCCTCGCCGTCGTGCTGCTGGGCCGGCTGCGAGGTCTCGCCTTCATGGCCCTGTCGGTGGCGGCGTACTTCGGGGTCGGGATCCTGGCCGCGCGCGGCGCCGTCGCCATTCGAGGCGTCGAGCTGGATCCAAACGAATTCCGGAACTGGACGCGGATGGGGGTCACGTTCGCGTTTCTCACCCTGATGCTGACGACCGCCATCGATTTCGTCATCCGTCACGTGGAGGAGAGCTCGCGCGCGGCCGCCGAAGCGCTGACCGATCTTCGCGTCGCCTACCAGCGCCTGGCCCTGCTCCACGAACGCTTCGACGCCGCCAAGGAGGAAGAACGCCGCTTCATCGCCCACGAGCTGCACGACGAGCTCGGGCAGATGCTGACGGTGGTCAAGCTTCGCCTGGCCGCCGCTGACGGTCAGGCGGCTGGCGGGCCCGGTCCGGGCCAGGCGAACGCCGAGACGCTGGCGCTGATCGACGGGATGATCGGGCGCGTCCGGAAGATCTCCGCTGACCTGCGCCCCCCGTTGCTCGACGAGGTCGGCCTCCTGCCCGCCCTGCGCGCCTACGTCGAGAGCCAGAGCGCGCTGTCCGGCGTTCCCATCGACCTCGTCACCGAGGGCCTGGGGGCCGATCGCCTGGACGCCGACCGCGAGATCGCCTGCTTTCGCGTGGTGCAGGAATCGCTCACCAATGCCCTGCGCCACGCCGCGCCCCACCGGATCCGCGTGCGGGTGGCCCGCGGGCCGACCGCGCTGTCGCTGTCGATCGCCGACGACGGCCGCGGCTTCGAGACCGCGACGCTGGCGGCGGCTTCAGCCGGACACCTGGGCGTCGTCGGGATGCAAGAACGGGTGCGGGCGCGCGGCGGCAGCTTTCGCCTGAGCTCGCGGCCCGGCGCCGGCACGAGCGTCGAAGTCGAGATGCCGATCGCGTCCTGACGAAATCGGGGCGGATCGGCTGGACGCTCCTTCAGCCGTCACCAGATTCGATCTCGGGCGAGCGCGCGGCAGGAGGTCGGCCATGAACCCAGCCATTCCCGAAAAGATGAAGGCGGCCGCGATCGATCGTTTCGGTGGTCCCGAAGTCATCCACACGCGTTCGCTGCCCGTGCCGAAACCGGACGCCTACGAGGTTCTGATCCGGCTCGACACGGCCGGGATCGGCGTCTGGGATCCCTTCGTCCGACTGGGCGAGATCGCGATGGGCGCGCAGCGCTTCCCGCGCGTCATCGGCAACGACGGCGCGGGTTCGGTCGTCGCGGTCGGCGATCGGGTCACGCGCTTTCGGGTGGGAGAGCGGGTCTACGCCTACTCGCTGGAAGGTGGCTTCTACGCCGAGTACGTCGCCGTGAACGAGGACTACGTCGCGCCGATTCCCCCCGGCCTCGATCCCGATGAGGCGGGCGCCCTGGGCGCGGACGGCGTGACCGCGCTGCGCGGGCTGGAAGACGAGCTGCAGCTGCGGCGCGGCGAGACGCTGATGATCTTCGGAGCCAGCGGCGGAATCGGACACATCGCGGTCCAGCTCGCCAAGCGGATCGGCGCGCAGGTGCTGGCAGTCGCGTCGGGCGCCGACGGCGTCGAGCTGGTGCTCCGCCTGGGCGCCGATGCCGCGGTCGACGGCCGGCGCGACGATCCGGCTCAGGCGGCCCACGCGTTCGCCCCCGACGGTCTGGACGCCGCCCTGGTGCTCACGTCCGGAAAAGGTCTGCCCGCGGCGTTGCGCGCCGTCCGGGCAGGCGGCCGCGTCGCCTACCCGAACGGCGTCGAACCGGAGCCGCGCGTCCCCGACGAGATCGAGTCGCACGCGTACGACGGGCTGCCGGGGCCGGAGGTGTTCGATCGGCTGAACCGCCTGATCGGCTCCGACCGATTCCACGTTGAGCTGGGACGCGTCTACCGTCTGGAAGACGCCGCCGCCGCGCACCGCGAGATCCAGAAGCACCACCTCGGCAAGCTGGCCTTCCGCGTTCACGCCGCCCGGCGGGCCTGATCAGGCCTGCCAGGCGGGCGGGCTCGGCAGCGGGACCATCAACCTCTGCCTCGCGAGCCTGCGACCGAGCTTCTAGATTACCGGTGCCGATCGTCGGAAGGGGATGGTAGCTTCGCCCGGTGCTGCTGCCTCCCCGACTGCGCGCCATCCTGATCCAACCATGGCCGTGGGTGCTGCTGGTCTACGCCTGTGGGATCGCGCTGCGCCTCATGTACACGCTCGGCATCCAGAATCCGGAGCGTGTCATCTACGCGGACATGGGTCTCTACGTCGGCCTCGGGCGGAGATTCCTGGCCGACGGCGGCCCGCTGGATCCCGGCGACGTTCTGACGCCGATGGGCTATCCCGCGCTGATCGCTTTGCTCCTTACCGGTAGCGGTTCGCTGACCCGGGTCATCAACCTGCAGATCATCCTGAGCTGCCTGGTCCCGCTCGTCGTCGGCGGGCTGGGCTGGGCCGCATACGGCCGCCGCACCGGGCTGCTCGCCGTCGTGTTCGCGAGCCTCTACTACCCGTTCATCGAATACGGCGCGTTGATGCTGACCGAGATCCACTCCATCTTCTGGATGACGCTGGCGTTCACCGCTTTTTTTGCGGCGCGGCGGGTCCGGCGGCCCTTCGCTTCGCTGGGGGTCGCGGCGGCGGGCGGCCTCGCGCTCTCGATCTCGGCGTCGTTCAAGTCGGTCGCGATCGCCGCCGGCATCATGTTCTTCATCGTCGAGGGCGTGGCGCTCGGGCTCAAACGCGGCTCGGACGGCCAGAGGCCGTCGTGGGTGGCGCGGTTGCGACCGTGGGTGTTGCGCGGAGCGCTGGTCGCCGTCGCCGCTGCGCCGCTCATGATCGTGCTCGCGCGGGTCTGCACGCGCGCGAACGAGGGAAAATTCTGCGTGACGGGCAACAAGCACGGCTCCGACTTGCTGCTGGGCCATTACGGGCGCATCGCCGACATCGAGTGGAGGAGCGAGGGCCGCGACCTGTACAAGTTCGGCAGCCCGGGCGCCCTGCTGCGCCACTACGACCCGCACGCGAAGGTGCCGTTTTCGATGACGGACAACGCCCGGAACACCGCCGAGGCCTGGCGCTGGACGGTCGCCCACCCGGGCGAATCGATCGTGCTTTCGCTCGACCACATCTATGACACGTTCTTCGGGTCGTCGATGTGGCCGACGTTCAATCACGACGTCTGGCCGTTCGCCAACCTGTCGCAGTACGTGTTCGTGGTGCTGCTGTTCGTGCCGACGGTGCTCGGATGTGCGTCGGTCCTGCGGCGCGGTCTGCGCGCGAGCATCACCAGCCAGACGGCGCTGCTGCTCGCGCCCCTCGTGGCGCTGAGCATCACCGTCGCGATCGCGACGGGCGAGGTGCGGTACCGGATCCCGTTCGACGTCTTCTTCATCGCGATCGCGTGCGCCTATTTCACGGGCGACCTCGCGCGCGTCGATGGCGCTCCGGCTGCCGTGGTCGTCCCCGGCGGGACCGGCGCAGCCGCCCTGGCCCGAAGCTGATCAGTGCATAGCTTCGCGGCGTGCTGCCGCCGCGCCTCAGGGAAATCCTGAACCGACCCTGGCTGTGGACGTCGATGGTCTACGCCTGCGGGATCGCCCTACGCATCCTCTACACCCTCCGGATCCAGCGTCCCGAGAGCCTGATCTATTCCGACATGTCGCTTTACCTCGGCCGGGCGCGCCGGATGGCGGCGGGCCAGCCGCTGATGCCTTACGACGTCTCGCAGGCGCTGGGGTATCCCGCCTTCCTCGCCTTCCTGAACCCGCACGGCAATTCGCTGTCCCGCGCGGTCGCCGCGCAGCTCGTGGTCAGCTGTCTTCTGCCCGTCGCGGTCGGGCTGCTCGGGTGGGTCGCGTTCGGCCGCCGGACCGGGCTCCTCGCGGTCGTGTTCGCGAGCCTCTACTTTCCGTTCATCGACTACGGCGCGCTGTTCCTGGCGGAGATCCACTTCATCTTCTGGCTCGCGCTCGCCTTTGCGGGCTTCCTGTCGGCCCGCCGCGCCCGGCGCCGGGGCCTCGCCATCGCTGCCGCGCTGGGCGGTGGGTTCGCGATCTCGGTGGCCGCTTCGTTCAAGGCGCTCGCCCTGCCGGCCGCATTCGTCTACTTCGTGGCGGACGGGATCGCGACGGCCTTCGCGGTCGGCGCGCGCGGCGCCTGGTGGTCGTGGCTGGCGCGCCTCAGGCCCTGGGTGCTGCGCGGGACGCTGGTCGTGGTCGGCGCGCTGCCGGTGCTGGCCGTGATGTCGCGCGCCTGCACGCGCGCGACGAACGGACGTTTCTGCATCACCGGCAAGGAGATGGGCTCGGATCTGCTGCTCGGCCACTACGGGCGCATCGCGGACATCGAGTGGAAACGCGACAGCGACGATCAGTACAGCTTCGGCAGCCCGAGCGCAGAGCTGCGCCACTATGACACGCACGCCCGGGTCCCCTTCTCGATCACGGATGGGCCCGCCAACCGGAAAGAGGCGTTCCAGTGGATCGGGCGCCACCCGGGCGAAGCGATCGTGCTGTCGATCGATCACGTCTACGACACGTTCTTCGGATCCTCGATGTGGCCGAACTACAACGGCCGGTCGTGGCCGGTCGGCAACCTGTCCCAGTATGTCTTCATCGCGCTGCTGTTCGTTCCGACCTTGCTGGCGTTCGCGACGGTCGCGAGGCGGGGCCTCCGCGCCACGGTGACCAGCCAGACCGCGCTGGCGATGGCGCCGATCGCGGCGCTGACGATCACGGTGATGATCGCGACCGGCGAGGTGCGCTACCGGATCCCGTTCGACACCTTCTTCATCGCCATCGCGTGCGCGTACCTCGCCGGCGAGCTGACGCGCATCGACGACGGGACGACGCCCGTCATCCCCAGCGGAACAGGCGCAGCCCCAGCACGAAGCTGAGCCCGCCCCAGACGCCCATCACCGCGATCGGCGCGACGACGCCGCCGATCCCCGCGCCGTCGATGATCACGGCGCGCAGGCCGTTGCAGAGCGCCGTGAGCGGGAGCGCGTTGACCGCCGGCTGCATGAACGCCGGAAAGTGCGCCGACGAAAAGAAGACGCCCGACAGCACGAACATCGGCAGCATCACCAGGTTCATGAGGCCGCTGACCGTCTCGCTGTTCTGCGCGCGGCTCGCGACCAGGATGGCCATGCCGGCGAAGCTGGCGCTGCCGGCCAGGCTGATCAGCGCCAGCGCCACGACCGATCCGGCCATGCGCACGTCGAACGCCAGGCGCGCGAAGACCAGGATGACGATCAACTCGATCGGAATGATGACCAGCCGCGCCAGCGCCTGGCCGTAGAACAGGTGCCGCCGCCGCATCGGCGCCGCGAGCAGCCGCTTGAGCAGCTTGCGCACGCGCATGTTCACAAGCACCCAGCCGATCCCCCACATCGATCCCGACATGAGGTTCATTCCGATGAGGCCCGGGATCAGGAAGTCGATGTAGCGCGCGCCGCGCTCGCGCACGATGTCGTCGCGCACCGGCCGCGGATCGCGCCGCCCCGCCGCCCGCTGCAGGACGTCGTCGACGACGGCGCGCCCCAGGCGGGCCTCCGGGCGCATCGGATCGAACCGGTAGCCCAGCGCGCCGCCGCCGTCGCCGCCCGCGGGCGGCACCAGCACCAGCGCGACGCGCCCGGCGCGCAGCTCG
>DATFXS010000291.1:0-5319 GCA_035315605.1 Polyangia bacterium | reverse complement strand
GTCCAATCCGCCCCCGCTCGGACGTTGCTCGCACTGCCACCGCGCGCACCCGCCTCTGACGGGCAAAGGGCCGATGATCGCCCTGCCCGCGCTGCCGGTCCCGCGGCCGGCGCGCGCCGAGGTCGCCTACTGCGAGAACTGCCACGACGAGCACCGCGACTTCGGCCCCGTCGTCTACAGCTCGAGCATGCTGTTTCCGTTCGACGCCGACGGCGACGGAAACGCGCAGGGCGACGAGGCGGACGACGCGCGGGCGGGCGGGATCGGCACCGAGCCGCTGATCCAGATCGAGATCCCGCCGTCGATGCGCTCGAAGGGGGTCGACGTCTCTGTCATCGATCGAAGCGACGGCTGCGCTCCGGTCGGCGTCATGCACATGGGGGTCCTGTGGGTTCGCACCGCGCCGCTCACCGCGCTCTACGCGAGCGCGCCCTATCTCCACAACGGTTCGGTCCCGAGCCTGCCCGCGCTGCTGGAGCCGGCGCCGCGCCGGCCCGTCACGTTCGCCGTCGGCACCGGGGGCTTCGTCTTCGACACGCGCGTTCCCGGCAACGGCAACATCGGCCACGAATTCGGCACGCGCCTCTCCACCGCCCAAAAGGCAGATCTGGTGGCGTTCCTGCGCAGTCTCTAGGGGAGAAACCGCAGGTCGGATTGTCCGCGATCGTAAAACATCGTCTTTTGTTGTCCGGCTGAGGTGCGCGTGCCCGCGGGCGTGACAAATTGGGGGGCCGACCATGCGGAAGCACGTCCTTGCGGTCACGGCCGCCGTCGTCGTCGCCACGGCCGCGTTCGGCTGGTCGCCCGCGCATCGCTACTGGCGTGCCGGCAAGATGCTGACCGCGCTTTCCACATCCCACGCCGCCGGCAAGAGCGCCGAGGCAGCGCAAGATCCGCTGGTCGAGGAGACCCTGACCGTCACCGGCGCTGACGGGCCGTTCCGCGCGCGCATCTTCCGGCTGCGCGGGGGCGCGCGCGGGCGCGGCCTGATCGTCGTGCACGGCATCCACCACGAGGGGATGAACGAGCACCGGATGGTCCCGTTCGCGCGCGAGCTGGCGCGCGCCGGGCTGGTGGTGCTGACGCCGGAGATCTCCGATCTGGCCGACTACCGCATCACGCGGCAGGGCGTGTCGGTGATCCGCGACGCCGCCGTCTACCTCGGCGGCCGGCACGATCTCGTGACCGATGAGCCCGTCGGCCTGCTGGGCTTCAGCTTCGCGGGCGGCCTGGCGCTGGTCGCCGCGGAGCAACCGCCGCTGGCCGGGCACCTCGCCTACGTCGTCAGCGTCGGCGGCCATCACGATCTCGCACGCGTGCTGCGCTTCTTGATCCGCAACGAGGTCGAGACGCCGACCGGCCTGGTCCACAAGCAGGCGCACGACTACGGCCTGATGGTCCTGCTGTACGGGTACGTCGATCGCTTCGCGCCCGAGCCCGATCGCGAGGCGCTGCGCGACGCCCTGCGCGCGTCGCTGCATCAGGATCGCCCGACCGCCCTGGCGGCGGCGGCGCGGCTGACCACGGAGCGTGGGCGGCAGCTGTGGTCGCTGGCCGATTCGCAGAAGCTGCAGACGCTGGCGCCCGAGCTGGAAGCGATCGTCACCGAACAGCACGCCGAGCTGGCGGCGCTGTCGCCGCGCGGGAAGCTGGCGGCGATTCACGCGCCCGTCTATCTGGTGCACGGCACCGACGACAGCGTCATCCCGGCCAGCGAGACCGAATGGGCGGGCGCCGAGCTGGGCGCGGCCGATCACATCGCGCTGGTCACGCCGCTCATGGAGCACGTCGAGGTGAGCCGGAGCGCCGGCATCGGTGACAAGGTGGCGCTGCTCCGCTTCATCGCGCAAATTTTGTAGATCGGGTTGCAACCGGCGCGGAACCGGGCCGATGATGCGGGCGTGCATCCAGCGGTGGCGGCGTTGTCGCTCGACGAGAAGGGCTACGTGCTCGGGGCGGCGCTCGCGCGGACGGCGGCCGCCGATGTCGCCGCCCGGGTGAGCGGAGGCGCCGGCGCCCGATGCGCGGCGGCGCTGGCGGCGCTCGGCGAAGGAACGCGGACCGCGCGCGCGACGGAGATCGCCGCACTGGCAGCGCTGGTGCGCGCGCCCGTTCCGGCCGGTGTCGAGCGCGTCCATCCCGGATGGCTGCGCGAGCGGCTCGAGCGCGAGCCGACGACCATTCTGCGCGCCGTGACCGCTGGCCTGCACGAAGAGGTTCGCGCCGTGGCGGCCGACGTGCTCCGCGCGCGGGCGGACGGCGCATCGCTGCGCGAGCCGGCGCTCAGCGCCCCGGCCGTCGCGGCGATGCAGCGGGTGGTGTTCGCCGGGCTCGTGCCGCTGGCGGGCTCCGGCGGGCCGACCACCGCGATGGCCCGCGAGCTGACCGCGCTCGCCGCCGCCGATCTCGTGCGCGCGATCGAGACGCGCGGCGCGGAGGCGATCGGCCGTTCGCTGCGCGGCGCCCCGACCGCGGTGGTCGCCCGCGCCGCCGCCGCGCTCGACGAGCGGCTCGCCGCGATCGTGCTCGATGCGGCCCGTGGCGGCGGCGAGATCGCGGCCCGCGACGAAGCCCGGCGGCTGGTGGCGGCGGCCGGCGTGCCGGCCCCGGGCGGCGTCGCGCTCGCCGTCGGCGTCCAGGCTCTCGCGGCGGCGCTGGCAGACGAGGGCGACGCGGCGATCCAGGCCGTCGCCCAGCGTCTGCCGCCTGAGACGGGGCGGGCCTTGCTCGCCGCGGCGCAGGGGGGCGCCTAGGTTCGCGATGGGCCGCATCGTCGGCGGGATGGGACGTGTGGTGCCGAAGGTGACGCTCGACGCGCGCGCCGAGGCGGCGGCGCTGGTGGCGGGCGCGCGCGCCGAAGCCGACGCGATGCGGGCGCAAGCGCGCGAGGCGCGCGAGGAGGCGGTCCGCCAGGGGCGCGCGGAGGGGCGCGAGCAGGGACGCGTGGAGGCCGCTGCCGAGCTGGCGGCGCTGCTGGCGGACGCGCGCCTCCAGACGGCGCGCGCGCGCGAGGCGTCGGCGCCGACGGCGATCACGCTGGCCCTGAAGATGACGGAGCAGATCGTGGCGCGCGCGGTGACCCTGGCGCCCGAATTGATGGCGGAGATCGTGGGCGCGGCGATGGACGCGTGCCGGCCCCGCGGCGACTGGGTGCGCGTCCGCGTCCATCCCGACGACGCCGCCGCGGTGACCGCGCGGCGGGACGCGCTGTCAGCGCGCGCGCCGGCCGGAGCGGCGCTGGAGATCGTCGCCGACGAGGCCGTCGGCCGCCACGGTTGCGTCATCGAGACTGCGCTCGGCCGCGTGGACGCGCGCCTCGAGACGCAGCTGGCGGCGCTGGAGCGGGCGCTGCTGGAGGAGACGCATGGCTGATATCGATCTCGGCAAGGCGATCGCGCGGCTCGAAGCGGCGTCGCCCCGGCGCGAGTCCGGCCGGGTCACCGAGGTGACCGGCCTCCAGATCCGCGCGTCGGTTCCGGGCGTGCGGATCGGCGAGCTGGTGGAGATCAAGTCGGCGTCGCCGAAGTCCGACGCCGCGCCGCTGCGCGCCGAGGTGGTCGGCTTCCGCGGCGACGAGATCGTGCTGATGCCGCTCGGCGAGGCGACCGGCATCGGCCCCGACTCGCTGGTGACACCGACCAGCCGGCCGCTGTCGATCGCCGTATCGGATCGCCTGCTCGGGCGCGTGCTCGACGGCCTCGGCAACCCGATCGACGGCGGCGAGCCGATCGGCGTCGCCGGCGCGCGCGACTGGGCGGTCGATCGCCCCGCCCCCGAACCGCTGTCGCGCCCGCGCGTCAGCCGGCCGCTGCCGCTCGGTGTGCGCGTGCTGGACGCCCTGCTGACCGTCGGCGAGGGCCAGCGCGTCGGCATCTTCGCCGGCTCGGGCGTCGGCAAATCGACGCTGATGGGTCAGATTGCGCGCCAGACCGAAGCCGACGTCAACGTGATCGCGCTGGTCGGCGAGCGCGGCCGCGAGGTGGTCGACTTCCTCCAGGAATCGCTGGGGCCGGCGGGGCGCGCGCGCTCGGTCGTCGTCTGCGCCACCAGCGACGCCCCCAGCCTGGTGCGCCTGAAGGCCGCGTTCGTCGCCACCGCGGTCGCCGAGTACTTCCGCGACCAGGGGCGGCGCGTGCTGTTCATGCTCGACTCGATCACGCGCGTCGCCCGCGCCCAGCGCGAGGTCGGCCTGGCCGCCGGCGAGCCGCCCGCCCGGCAAGGTTATCCGCCCAGCGTGTTCGCGCTGCTGCCGCGGCTGCTCGAGCGGACCGGAACCAGCGCGCGCGGGTCGATCACCGCCCTGTACACGGTGCTGGTCGCGGGCGGCGACATGGAGGAGCCGATCGCCGACGAGGTGCGCGGCATCCTGGACGGCCACGTCATCCTGTCGCGCGAGATCGCGGCGCGCAACCAGTGGCCGGCCGTCGACGTGCTGCCGTCGCTGTCGCGCCTCATGAACGTGGTGGCCGATCCCGAGCACCGCGCCGCGGCCCACCGCCTGCGCGAGCTGCTGGCGGCGTACGAACGCCAGCGCGATCTGATCCTGCTGGGCGCCTACCAGCGCGGGTCTGACTCGCTCACCGACCGCGCGATCGCGGCGATGGACGCCATAACCAGTTTCTTGCGACAGCGCACCGACGAGAGCGCACCGTTCGAACAAACCAAGGCCAGACTGCAAGCGCTGGTCGCCACCTGAGGGACACCGATGAGCGAAGCCGACTGCCTCTTCTGCAAGATCCGCGACGGCAAGATCCCGTCGACGATCACCTACCGCGACGACGACGTGTTCGCGTTCAAGGACATCGGCCCCAAGGCGCCGCTGCACGAGCTCGTCGTCCCGACCCGTCACGTCGCGACGCTGGCGGACGCGAAGCCGGAGGACGCGGCGCTCTACGGCCGCCTGCTGGTGATCGCCGCGAAGCGCGCGAAGGAGAGCGGCCAGGCCGCCGACGGTTTCCGGGTCGTCATGAACGCGGGGCCCGCCGCCGGTCAGACGGTCTTTCACGTCCACCTGCACGTGCTGGCGGGCCGGACGCTGACCTGGCCGCCGGGTTAATCGAAGACGGCCTTCGGTAGATCGTAGAGCGCCGCGCGCCGGCGCGCGCCCACAAGTGCGCAAGCCGCGCGACGGAGACGATGGCGCCGATCGTGCACCGCGCGTCGCCAACGTCATGATGCGGAACCGGACCGCGCTGCTCGTCACCCTGACCCTGCTCCCCACCTTCGCGATCGGCAGCGCCTGGTGCGCGCGCGCCAAGCCGCCCGATCCCGGCGCCGCGCACGCGCTGATCGACGCCGCCGCCAAAGATCCGATCGCGC
>DATFXS010000290.1:0-2118 GCA_035315605.1 Polyangia bacterium | reverse complement strand
TACGACGTCGAGTTGCTGCGCTCCGCGCCCTCGATCCCGCCGCGCGTCAGCGTCTCGGGGCACGTCTATGACGTCGTCACCGGCTTGGTGCAGACGATCGTCCCCGCCAGCAGCCCCGCGGTCAGCGCAGCGCCGCGAGGTTGAGGATCGATCCGGCTGCGTAGTCGATCGCCGGCTCGGATGTGACGTAGTCGGCGCGGCGGTCCTCGTAGGTCGCGGCGGCGGTGTTGAAGACGCTCGCGTTCGGCGTGCCGACGTGCTGTTCGAGGATCGCCTTGCGCGGCGCGGGGCCGCCGACGACGGCTCCCGTCGGGCGGCCGATGCCGCGGATCGACGCCCAGTGGTGCGGGTGCTTTGGCGAGTGGGGGCCGTAGCCAGTGACGAAGCTCGCACCCCACGGGTTGAGCCCCAGCAGCCAATCGCGCGCCGCCGCAGCGCCGGCCAGGCCCTGCGGCGCGACGCCCGCGCGCCCGGCCAGGGCCAGCAGCGCGCCGGCGCCGCCGTTCTCGCCGGTCTGGCCCCAGGTGAAGTCGCCAGGCGTAGCGAAGGCGGAGCGCCGCGCCGTCCTTGCCGCTGCGCGGGCCTGGGCGGCGAGGTGGTCGCACGCGGCGGCGCGCGTCACCGGGTCGGGCGCGGCCGGCGCGCCAAGGCCGCCGCACAGATCGGCGGCGGCGAACGCAGCCATCGCGTTCCACTCCAATCGCCCGTCGGGATCGAACTCGTGCAGGTAGCGGACCGCGTCGGCTGCGTACGCCGCCTCTCCCGTAGAGCGGTACAACGCAGCGGCACCCGCGGCAAGCGAGTCGACCGCGGTGTCGCCGACGTAGAAGTCCCCGATCTTGGGGGCGATCTTGCCCGATGCCTTGCCGGCCGCATACCACTCACGCGCCTGGGTGAGCAGCGCGGCGCGGCCGGCAGGGTCGGCCCGATCGGCGGCCAGCGCGAGCGCGGCCGCGACCTTGCCGCCGATGTCGCCGCCCATGTTCGGATACGCCATCCGCGTCCCGATCCCAGCGCGCTTGGACGCGTCGTCGCCGGCCGGGTTGCGGAAGCCAACGTCGTGGTCGCGCGTGTCGCCGACCTGGCCGATGAACAAGTCGGGCGCGGGGTGGGCCTTGACCAGCCACCGCACGCCGACGTCCGCGGCGTCGTCGAGTGCCGGGGCGTCGGCGGGGTCCATCCGCGCAGAGGCCTGAAGCGCGGCGGCGGCGTACGCGGTCGTCTGGGTGAAGTGCAGCATGTCGCCCGCGTCCATCCAGCCGCCGGTCATGTCGACGTGCTCACCCTTGTGGGGCCCACTGGCGACGATCGCGTCGTTCAGGTGGGCGGCGGCGTGCTCGGCCGATGGCTCGTTGCCATCGCTGTTGGCGTTGAAGAAGCCGAGGATCGCGGTGATGCCGGCGCTCGCGGCGCCGTCGCGGATCACCCACGTCGCCGACGTCAGCGACCCGACCTTGACCCGGTAGCTGCCCGGCGTGCGCAGTGATGACAGATCAGCGCGTGCGGCGTGGCGCCACGGTCGCGGGCTGCCCGGCGCCGCCGCCAGCTTGCCACGCAGCGCGACCTGGCCGGCGGAGTTGACGACGGTGAACGCCCGTGCGCGCAGGGTCTGTGCGCTGCCGACGATCGCGACCTTCGCGTCGGCCGGGGCGCTCGGCCCACCGACGCGGATCGCGTCAGGTGGCGCGGCGTCGGCCGACGCGCCGAGCGCGAGCAGGCACCCGGCGCTGAGCAGGGCGAGGCGGCGCATCACCGACCCACAGTACGCCTATCCGGTGTTCTGCGCGACCTCGAAATCGAGCGACGGGCCGGGGCGTCGCGCACCGAAGACCCCCCGCTCGCGCGGGGGGTCTCGGCGTTTCCTACGCCGTGCGCCGCCGTGTCATGGCTCCGGAGATCAGTAGCGCCGCGATCAGGCCGGCAGCGGCCGCCCCAATCGCCGCGGACGGGACGTCGAAGCCACCGGAGTCCGAGTGCGCAGTCGACGCCCGAACGACGCTCACGGGCGCCGGGCGGTTCGCCGCCCGGTCACGGGGGAGGTCGAACCCGCCGGAAGCCGAGTGTGGCAGCGGCGGGTGTGGCGCCCGTAGACGGGCGTAGCCGTCGGCCGCGGAGACC
>DATFXS010000289.1:0-5366 GCA_035315605.1 Polyangia bacterium | reverse complement strand
GACCGCTGTTCGAGGAGATCCGCGAGCTGACCTCGGGGCCGGGCGGAGCGGAGGTCACGACCGACGCGGTCGACGGACTGGCGGTCCGCGCTGACGCGGCCCAGCTCCGGCGCGCGCTCCTGAACCTGGCGCGCAACGCCGTCGCGGCCGCGCGCGCCGGGCACGTCCAGCTGGCCGCCGCGGCGGAGGGCGATCGCGTGCGCATCGAGGTGCGCGACGACGGGCCGGGCGTCCCGGCCGATCTGCGCGAGAAGATCTTCGCGCCGTTCTTCACGACCCGGGAGAAGGGGACCGGCCTGGGCCTGGCGTTCGTGCGCGAGATCGTGCGCGAGCACGGCGGCGAGGTGGCGGTTCGCGACGCCCCGGGCGGCGGAAGCGTGTTTAGCTTCGAGCTGCCGCGCGCATGAGGAGGCAGGTGTGAGATGAGCACGAGCACGATCGTCATCACCGACAGGCGATTCCTGGAGCACGACCCCGGGGCCGGCCATCCCGAGTCGCCGGCGCGTCTGGACGCGGTTCAGTCGGATCTGGCGCGCGCGCCGATCGCCGGCGTCCAGATCGAGGCGCCCCGCTTCGCGACCGACGCCGAGATCGAGGCGGTTCATCCCACCCAGTACCGCGAGGCGCTGGCGGCGCTCGCCGGCCGGCGGGCCCGCCTGGATCCGGACACGGCGACCTCGCCCGGCAGCTGGGACGCGGCGCGGCTGGCGGCCGGCGCCGCCGTCGAGGCGGTGCTCGCGACGATGACGGGCCGCGCCCGCAACGCGTTCGCCCTGGTCCGGCCGCCCGGACATCACGCCGTGCCTGATCGCGCGATGGGCTTCTGCCTGCTCAACAACGCGGCGATCGCCGCCGAGGCGGCGCGGCGCGCGGGCGCGGCGCGCGTGCTGATCGTCGACTGGGACGTCCACCACGGCAATGGCACGCAGGACATCTTCGAGTCGCGCGACGACGTGCTTTACACGTCGGTGCACCAGTACCCCTTCTACCCGGGCACGGGAGCGTCCGAAGAGATCGGCGTCGGGGCCGGCCGCGGCGCGACCATCAACGTCCCCCTGCCGGGCGGCCAGGGCGACGCCGACTACGGCGTCGTGTTTCACGACCTGTTCCTGCCGGCGGCGCGCGCCTTCCGGCCCGAAGTCGTGATCGTGTCGGCCGGCTTCGACGCGCACGCGCGCGATCCGCTGGCCGGCATGCGCGTCAGTGAGCGCGGGTTCGCCGCGATGGCCAGCCTGCTCGCGCAGCTGGCGGACGAAACGTGCGGCGGCCGGATGGCGCTGATGCTCGAGGGCGGGTACGACCTGGCGGCGCTGACGGCGTCGGTGCGGGCCGCGCTGGAGGTGATGACCGGACGCCGCGAGGACTTTCCGACCGGCCCCCAGACGACGACGCTGCACGCGATCGACAACACGCGCGCCGCGCTGGAAGCGGCGGGGCGCGCGGTGCCGAAGAGCTGATGACGGACACCCCTCACCCTGCCCCTCTCCCCGCCGAGCGGGGAGAGGGGAAAGAGACAGCGCAGCCGCGAGAGGGAGTGGGGCTGTGGTCGTTTGGATCGGGGCCGGCGGTGGCGACGCTGTTCACTCGGCTGTTCGCGCTGGTGTCGCTCGGCGCGTGGCTGTCGCTCGGCGCGCAGGTGCAGGTCCTGATCGGCAGCCACGGCCTCTTGCCCGTCGCCGACTACATCGAGGCGGCGCGGGCGCAGCCAGGCGTCTCGCTCGCCGATCTGCCGACGCTCGCCTGGTGGTTCCACACGGACGGCGCGCTGACCGCCGGCATCGTGCTGGGCGCGCTGCTGTCGCTGTCGGCGCTGTTCGGCTTCGCGCGCCGGCTCTGCTTCGCGCTGTCGACGCTGCTCTACCTTTCGTACGTCACCACGACGCGCGACTTCCTGTCGTTCCAGTGGGACAACATGCTGATCGAATGCGGGTTCCTGGCGGTGTTCCTGCGCACCGACGCGCCCGCGCCCGTCGCCCACTTCCTGTTCCGGCTGGTGCTGTTCAAGCTCTACTTCGAATCCGGCATCGCCAAGTGGGGCTCGCCGATCCGCGACTGGCAGGACGGCAGCGCGATGACTTACTACTACGAGACCGCGCCGCTGCCGACCTGGCTGGCCTGGTACGCGCACCACCTGCCTGTCTGGTGGCATCACTTCGAGAGCCGCGCGACGCTGTTTCTGGAGCTGGTGATCCCGTTCGCGATCTTCGGCCCACGCAAGCTGCGCCTCTTCGCGCTCGTATCGTTCACGCTGTTCCAGATCATCAACGCCGCCACCGCCAACTACGGCTTCTTCTGCTACCTCGCCGCCGTCCTGGGCGTGTTCCTGCTCGACGATCGTGACATCGACGCGCTCCGCGCCCGCACCGCACCCGCCGCGCGCTTCGTACCGCGGGCCGTGCGCCGATTCGGCGCGGCGCTGGCCGATCTCGCCCGCAAGCGCCCCCGCGTCCCGTCGCTGCCGCTGCCCCGCGGCGTCCGGAAATGGCTACCGCCAGTACGCAAATGGTTCGCGATCGGCGCGGCCGCCTTCTTCGCGCTCGTGTCGCTCGCCGACGCCATGATGAATTTCCGCGAGCCGCTCCCCGAACTGGCGTTCATGAACCCGCTGCTCGAGCTGAACTGGCGCTTCCGCCTGGTCAACACCTATCACCTGTTCGCGTCGATCACCCGCGAGCGCATCGAGCCCGAATTCCAGACGCTCGCCGAAGGCCCGATCGCCGACCACGAAACCGACGACGCCGTCTGGACCGCGCAGCACTTCCGCCACAAGCCGGGCGACGTCGCCCGCCGCCCCGACTTCGTCGCGCCCCACCAGCCACGCGTCGACTTCCGCCTCTGGTTCTATGGCCTCGCCTTCCGGCACCGCGAGCCCAACTACGTCTCCGCGCTGATCGAACGGCTGTGCGAGGAGCCTCGGGCGGTGCAGCCACTGTTTCGCGCCCCGCTGCCGCCCCACCCCGCCGCGGTCCGTCTGGTCTTCTGGCAGTACTGGTTCACGAGCCCCGCCGAAAAACGCGCCACGGGCGCCTGGTGGCGCCGGACGCGCCTCGCGACGACGCGTGCGGTACCCTGCCCGCAAATTCCATGACTGACGACCCATGACAAACCGCCGCACGGCATCGATAAGCACGCTGTTCCTGACGGTGTTCATCGACCTGCTCGGGTTCGGCCTGGTGATCCCGTTCATCCCGGCGATGGCGCGCCGCCTCGGCGCGGGCGACTTCGTGGCGACCATGCCGGGCGCCGCGTACTCGGTGATGCAGTTCATCTTCATCCCGATCTGGGGTCGGCTGTCCGACCGGATCGGCCGCCGCCCGGTTTTGCTCTGGAGCATCGGCGCGACCGCCGTCGGAATGGCCTTGCTGGGGCTGGCGCCGACGCTGCCGCTGCTGCTGGCGGCGCGCGTGTTCAGTGGCATCGCGACCGCCAACATCGCCGTCGCCCAGGCCTACGTCGCTGACGTCACGCCGCCCGAGCACCGCGCGCGCGGGATGGGGATCATCGGCATCGCCTTCGGCCTCGGCTTCATCCTCGGGCCGTTCATGGGCGGCGAGCTGTCGCGGTTTCCCGTGCTCGGCCGGGAAGGGACGCTGCCCTGCTTCGTCGCCGCCGGCCTGGCGGCCGTGAACTTCCTGCTCGCGCTGCGCACGCTGCCCGAATCGCTGCCCGTCGAGCTGCGCGGCAAGTCGGTACGGCGCGCGGTCCCGCTGGACATCGGCGCGCTCCGCGCGGCGGTGGCGGTCCCCGGAATCGGCGCCGCCGTGGCGGTCAACTTCGCGATGGTGCTCTGGTTCGCCGGGATGGAGCAGACCTTCGCGCTGTTCACGGCGGACGGCTTCGGCATGTCGGTGGCCGCCACCGGCCACATCTTCGCCATCGTGGGCACCGTCGGCGCGATCGTGCAGGGCGGCCTGGTGCGGCGGCTGGCGCCCGTGGTGGGCGAGGCGCGCCTGGTGCACATCGGTCTCGGCGTCCAGTCCGCGGCGTTCGCGCTGCTCGGCCTGTCGCCCACCTTCGGCGCCTGGGGAAAGCTGGCGCTCTACGCGTCGGCCGGGCTGATCGCGCTGGGCAACGGCCTGACGACGCCGTCGCTGCCGGCGTTCGCCTCCCGGCGCGCCACCGCCGCCACCCAGGGGGTGACGCTGGGGGCGCTCCAGTCAGCCGCCGCGCTCGCCCGCGGCGCAGGCCCGCTGGTCGGCGGCGCGCTGTACGCGGCCATCAATCCCAGCGCGCCCTACCTGATCGGCGCGGCCGGGATGCTCGCCGCCGCCCTGCTCGCGCTCGCGCGCCTACGCTGATCGGATCGGCCCGGAACGCGAGGTCGTGCGCTTGCGCGGCTCGTTGGGCGTCTTCTCGGAGCCGGCCACGCAAGTCCGGTTGCGCCCGCTGCGCTTCGCCTCGTACAGCGCCTTGTCGGCGGCGGCCAGGAAGGCGTTGTGCTCGCTGATGCCGCTCTCGGGAATCGCGGCGACGCCCAGGCTGATCGTGACGGGGATGTCCTTGCCGCCGAAGCTGAACTTGCGCTCCTCGACCGCCTTGCGAACCCGCTCGGCGACGATCTTCGCGCCCGAAAGGTCCGATCCGCGGCAGAGGATCGTGAACTCCTCGCCGCCGAAGCGCGCCAGCACGTCTTCCGTGCGCAGCAGCGTGGTCATCATCTGCGACAGCTCGGCCAGGACGAAGTCGCCCGCCGGGTGCCCGTGGGTGTCGTTGATCTTCTTGAAGAAGTCGATGTCCAGGAAGATCAGCGCCAGCGGTCCGCCGTGGCGCGCCGCGAACGCGAACTCCTTCTCGAGGTAGTCGGTGAAGTACTTCTTGTTGAAGACCTTCGTCAGGCCGTCGCGCAGCGCCGATTCGTACATCTGGCGCTGGAACACCTCGTCCAGGTAGTCGTGGTACGTGAACTTCAGGATCGTCGACGAGCCGACCATGATCTTGTCGCCGTCCGTCAGCTCGCGGCGATCGATCTTGATGCCGTTGCAGAACGTCCCGTTGGTCGAGCCCAGGTCCTCGACGATCATCTTGTCGCCGTCGCGGACGAACGCGCAGTGCTCGCGCGAGACGCCCTCGTCGTTCAGCCGGACGCCGACGGTCGGCCCCCGCCCCACGACGGTCCGGTCCTTCTGGAGCTTGAACATCTCGCCCGCGCTGACGCCGGCCAGCACGACCAGGTAGGCCAGGTTGCGCTTCTGCTCCCGATCCGACTCGGGAGGGACCGCGGGCTTGGTTGCTGTGGTCTCGTCCTTCTTGTCGCCCGCGTTCATAGCCGTCACCATCCTATCAGGGACTTTCGAGCGCTCAAAGCGGTCCCCCGTCGGGCGCAGGCACGGCGCGATGATCAGCGCAGGCGCTCGCGTTTGCCGCTG
>DATFXS010000288.1:0-2865 GCA_035315605.1 Polyangia bacterium | reverse complement strand
AAGGTTACTTCTTCTCGCGACTGTCACCGCCACGATTCTTCACAATTGAAATGTAGACATCGCGGGCACCGTGGGTCGGAAACACACGTTGACTTGACGGCGCGTGGTCGCGCTGGGGCGCCCCGCTTCGGCTGGCCGCAGCCCGGGCACGTACAGCACGACGTCGTCCGCCGTGGTCACGACCGGCAGCGCGCCGCGGGCCGGCCGGGCGATCTTGGCGTCAATCATGAGGTCCGACAGCTTGCGGCTGCCTCGGCCGCCGCGCGGCCGCATCCGATCGCCCGGGCGCCGCGCGCGCATGACGAGCGGCCACGCCAGGCGATCCGCGTCGAACGTTCCCCCGCCGCCGGCTGCCGGCGGCGCCGGCGCCCCTTCGCTCACCTCGATGACGCCGGCGGCGCGCCAGCGGTATCGGCCGGGGCCGCCGATGGCGATGCTCGCTGTCGCGGCCGGGCGGCGATCACCCGGACGGTTCTTCCGTTCGACGCGGACCCGCCCGTACGACACCTCGACGCGCCGTCCGCCGGCGACGTCGATCGTCGCGGTGCCGCCGCGCGAGGCGAGCCGCGCGACGGTGGCTGCCGCCCGCCGCGACAGCGACGACGCCGCGCCCGCCGAGGCCGCGCCATCGCCCCGCGCCGCCGCGGCGAGCGCGCGCAGGGCATCGGCGACGAGCGGGTTCTCGCGCGCGAGCGCCGGCAGAATCGCGCGCCGGATGCGCGCCCGCGCGAAGCGCGGATCGGCGTTGGAGGGATCCTCGACGAACGGGATGCTGCGCCGCCGCAGATAACGCACGATCTGGGCGCGCGTCACATCGAGCAACGGACGGATGAAGACGTCGCGGCGGTAAGGAATGCCCGCCAGCCCCGCCAACCCGGTACCGCGAATGATGCGGTAAAGGATCGTCTCCGCCTGATCGTCGGCCTGATGGCCGAGCGCGACGCGGTTCGCGCCGTGATCGCCGGCGAGCGTCGCCAGCGCGCGCAGGCGTGCCTCCCGGGCGGCGTCCTGAAGAGACAGGCCGCGACGGGCCCGGCGCTCGCCCGCGACGTCGACGCTCACGGCGGTGAACGGCAGCCCGAGGGCGTCGGCGCGCTCGCGGACCAGATCGACCTCGCGGCGCGCGTCCGCGCGCAGGCCGTGATCGACCGCGGCCACTTCCAGCGTCAGACCGAGCCGGGCGCGCACCTCCCACAGGACGTGCAGCAGCGCCATCGAATCGGGCCCGCCCGAGACGGCGACGACGACGCGATCGCCGCGGCGCAGGAGATCGCGGGCGGCGATGGTGGCGAGAACGGCCGACAACATGTCGAAACCGGGATGTTAGCGCTATATAACGACGGCCTCGAATGACCCACCCACCCCGCCAGACGCCCGCCGACATCATCCCGCTGTCGCCCTTTCGCGCCGAGCTGGGACGGGGGCGCCGCCTGCGCCGCGCCGACGCGCTGCTGGCCGAGCGCGACGTCGACGGCGCGGTTCGGGCCCTGCCGGGCGACGAGCTCTACTACGTGCTGCACGAGCTCGGGCACGAGGACGCCGCCGCCCTCCTGGGCGCGGCGACGCCCGAGCAGCTGCAGATCGTGCTGGATTTCGCGCTATGGGAGCGCGACCGCATCGTGCCGGAGGCGCTCGCCGACTGGCTGGAGTCGATGGCGCACGCCTCGCCCGAACGCATCGCGCGCTGGCTAGCAGGGCTGGACGCGGAGCTGGTCGCGTTCATCCTGCGCCGCGGGGCGCGCATCCACGATCTGACCCAGGGACCGCCGCCCGAGGAACCGGAAGGGACGTTCTTCCCGACGCCCGACGGCTTCTTCCTGCTGGACGTGGTCGGCCTTCCCCGGGATCCCGCCGCGCCGCGCGCGGACGGCGACGAGCAGGACCAGGCGGCCGTCATCATCCGGTTGATCGATTCCCTTTACCGGGCGGACAAGGATCTGGCGCGGCGGCTGCTGGTGGCGGCGACCGGCGAGCTCGACTCGGAGCTGGAGGAGGCCGCGTACCGCTGGCAGCGCGGGCGTATGGCCGACCTCGGCTTCGCGGACTATTACGAGGCGCTCGAGGTCTACCGCGAGCTCGATCTCGCGGGCGTGCGGATCGGCGAGGGCAAGCAACCGAGCCTGCGCTCGACCGCCGACGCCGCGACCGGCAACGGCGCCGCGCTGCGGGTCCCGACGGCGCTGGCGCAGCGGCTGACCGACATCGGCGGATCGCCGTTCGCGCGCGCCGCCCAGAAGCTGGCCGCGGGCGACGACATCGACGAGCTGCGCTTCGCGCTGGTGTCGCTGACCAACCGGGTGCTGGCGGCGGATCGCGTCTCCCCGGGCGACGACGACGCCGTGGCGACGACGCTGCAGCGGCTGGCCGCGACGCTGGACCTCGCGATCGAGCACCTGGCGCCCGGCGACGACGAACGCGGGGCCGCGGCGCTCCGTTCGATACCGCTGGTCCGGCTGTTCCGCACCGGCGTGACGCTGATCGGGAAGGTGCGCCGGCTCGGGCTCGCGCTGGCGCGCGGCGGCCCCTTCGGCCGCCAGGGGCTGGCCCTCGCGGAGACGGATGACGCCGCGGTGCTCGAATCGGTGACGCGCGCGCGGCCGCTCTATCCTCGCCTGCTGGACGATCCGCCGGGCGCAGGCGAGCGCCCGTTCCAGAGCCTCGCGGATCTGGCGCGCGCCGCCGGCGCCGTCGAGCGCGCCGCCGCCGCGCAGGCGATGCTGCACGGCCTCGGCCTGGCGCCGAGCGACCTCGCACCGGACGCGCCGCTGCGCGCGGAGAGCGGCGCCGACGCCGCGGCCGTCGACGCGGGCGTGCTCGCCCGTACCATTGTGGTCAGTCGTCTGGTCGCGCGCGCCGGCGAGGCGG
>DATFXS010000287.1:0-10481 GCA_035315605.1 Polyangia bacterium | reverse complement strand
CCAGCTCCGTCGAGCCGGTCTGGCCGCAGTCGTCGAACGTCCATTGCGCCAGCGGCGAGCCGCTGCAGTCGCCGTTCGGACAGAAGCGTCCATTCGGTGGCGGCGGCATCGGTCCGGGGCGCATCGAGCCCGGCGCGATCGTGCTCGGATCGCCGTCGGACATCAGCGCCGCCCACTGCGTCTGCCCGTCACTGGCCGGACTGTCGTCGCCCGTGCAGCCGGGCGCGCAGAGGCCTCCGTAGGAAAGTCCCAACACCAGCATTGCTGCCTTCGACCGTTTCATCATGGCTCGCTCCTGTCGTGTGAAATGAGATCCGCTTGCGCGCAGCGGCGCATGAGCAACGCGCGGGCCAACGGCGCACGCGCAATAACGCGCGCGCAGATTGGTGATTCCCTGACACTCAAAGTGTCGGCGGCGGCGATTCGACACCACGCGTGTTGTTCGAGACGTCGGTCAGATTGCGCAGCGGTTGGTCAGATCGTCCGACGGTGTTTACGGAAGACCACGAACCGAGCTGCGACCGGAATTTTTCGCGAGCGGCAGGACAACGGAACGGAGTCGTGACCGCGCGCCTGGGGCGACCCCTCTAGCATGCCGGCCCAGGGGAGGTGACCCATGACCCGTGGAACCCGGAATCGTCAGCTGTCTGCTCTGCTCGCCGTCGTCGTCGCCGGATCGTTCGTCGCATCGTGCGGCCCCGTCGAGGACGGTGAGGAAAACGTGGAGACCGTCCAGTCAGCCGCGACGTCGTCCGTGATCAAGTTCGTCTTCGTGATCGCGATGGAGAACCACGACGCCAGCCAGATCTACGGCAACACGACGGACGCGCCTTACATCAACAACACGCTGATGGCGAAGTACGCGCGCGCGACGAACTTCAACGACGAGCTGCCCAGCCTGGCCAGCGAACCGCACTACCTCTGGATGGAGGCGGGCACCAACGCCTTCTCCGACCATACATTCACCACGGATAACGACCCGTCGGCGTCGAACAGCACCAGCAGCACGGCCCACCTGGTCACGCAGATCAAGAACGCCACTAACGGCGTCACCTGGATGTCGTATCAGGAGGGGATCAACAGCACGACCGGCGCCTGTCCGATCGCCACGAACGGCTTCTATCACGCGAAGCACAACCCGTTCGTCTTCTACCAGGACGTCTCCGGCAATCCGCCGTCGAAGACCAACGCCTACTGCGACGCGCACCACAAGGACTACTCGGCGCTGGCCGCCGACCTGACCAACGTGGCGGTGAAATCCTACAACTTCATCACGCCGAACCAGTGCCACGACATGCACGGCCAGTCGGGCTGCCCGAACAGCAACACCATCAAATCGGGCGACGACTGGCTCAAGGCCAACATGCCGCCGCTGATCTCGTTCGCGGCCGCCCACGCCGGCGTCATCTTCATCACCTGGGACGAGGGCTCGAGCACGCAGAAGATGCCGTTCCTCGCGGTCGGCCCGGGCGTCAAGGTCGGCTTCGCGGGCAGCGTCAGCTACAACCACGGATCGATCATCAAGTCCGCCGAGAAGATCCTGAACCTGTCCGTCCTGTCGAAGGTCTCCGGCAACAACGAGCTGACCGACCTGTTCAAGGCGGGCCAGTACCCGTAGCGGCACTGCTTTTCTGGCGTAGCGTCACCTCGAACGATATACGTCGATCGAGGTTGGCGTGATGAGTGTCCCCATCGTTTCGTTCCTGGCATCCGTGTTGTGCGCTTTCCCGCCGGCGGCCGATCAGGCGTCGACGCCACCGCCTGCCGAGAGCCCGGTTGCATCGCCCGTGACTACGGCAGGGCGTTCGCCGTCGCCCGCAGCCGCCGCTCCGGCGGCGCCGCCCGTGAGCGCGCCGCAGCCGCGCACGGCCGGGTTCGCGTTCGAGTTGGGGACGGGGGGACTCTCTGGAACGGTCGGCGGCGCGCTCGGATTGGGCTACGGTTCACGAAAGCTCTCGGGCGGCCTCGCCATCGATCTCGCGCACGCGAGCCTGGACGAGAACCAATACGGCAACACCGACCACCTGAGCACCACCGCGCTTTCGGTGGGTCCTTGGTTGCGGTTCGAGATGGGCCGGACGCTGGACGGACGGGTGGACTTCATGGGCGCGATCGACTTTCAGTACAGCCGCCAATCCACCAGCTTGGGGCTCGACACGAACCCCAACACGATGGAGGGCACAGCGACGGGGATCATATTCCGGATCGGCCCGGGCATTCGCTTCTGGGCGACGGACTGGCTGGCGCTCTCCTACACGACGCAGGTCTTATACACCTCCCTCTCCGGCCCGCTCCTCGCGTTCTCGCCGTCGTCGACGCTCGGGCCGCTCAATTACAACTTCGACAATACCCAGTTCGCGCTCGTCGGGCGGATCGCCGCCCTCGCGATCTTCTGATCGCGTCTCAGAGCGCGATGCCGGGGTAGGGCTTCTTCTGCGCGGCCGGCAGCGTCGGATCGCCGAAGCCGGTGAAGCTGGTGATGCCCAGCGCGTCGCAGACGTTCAGCAGCACGCGCTCGTGCCGGTCGCCCGAGCCGGCGGGGACGGGCATGGTCTTCGTCCCCACGCCTTTGATGTAGCGGCCCATCGCGCTGGTCTTGAGGTACTTGTTGGCGCCCCCCGCCAGCACGAACTTCATCGAGTACTGCCAGTGCTGGTCGGCCTCGCCGAAGTCGCGACACCAGATCACCAGCGTGTTGTCGAGCAGCTTGCCGGAGCCGTCGGCCTCGTCGCGCGTCTTGAGCTGCTGGACGACGTACGCGAACTCTCCCGCCAGCCACGCTTCGAACTTGGCGAGCCGCGCGTAGTTTTCGCCGGCGCCGGTGTGGATGAAGTCGCCGTGCTCGTTGCCCGCCAGCGGGACGCTGGGCAGGTCGACCTTCAGCGACTGATCGTTGCCGTAGTGGATGCCGGCGACGCGGGTGATGTCGCAGGCGAACGCGTTGACGATCAGGTCGAGGTGCATGCGGTTGTTGGTCAGCGAGTTGGTGGCGTCGGTCGGCATCGCGGGGACGGTGCAGCTGCCCATCGGCGTCGGCGGCGCCTGCATCAGCCGCGTCTCGATCTGCTTGATCGAATCGTAGTGCCGCTGCAGCCGGTTTCGCTCGCGCGGGCCGAGGCGGGTCTGCAACGTGGCGATGTCGTCCTCGATCAGAGTGCAGGTCGCGAGACGGCGCTTGTTCAGCGTGTCGACCCCCGTGCCGTTCATCGGCACGAAGTTTCCGAACACGGTGTTGAACGCGGTGAGGGGCGACGCCAGCGGGTAAAGCTGCGTCCCGGCGCGCCGGAACATGACCTTGCCGGTCGCGGCCTCGCCGGTGACGTCGCCGAGCAGCAGGGCGGGAATCGGCGCGTTGACACCCATGGTCTTGAGCTGGTCGGAGATGAACTGATCCACCGACGTCACCATGCTCTCGTACTGGAAGCCGAGACCGCACAGCGCCTGCGGGCAGCCGTGGCCTTCGGTGGGGCTGCCGCTGGATAGGCCCTCGACGAGGACGATGTTCTCGCGAATCGCGTCCAGCGGCTGGGTGCCGGGCCCGAAGGTCGTGATGTCCTCGCCGGAGACGGCGGTGGGCGACCAGACCTCGGGCTGCGTCCCCATCGTGCAGAAGAACAAGACGCGCTTGACCCGGCCGGTCGCGCGCGCCGGTTTGCCGTCGAGCAGCGACAGGAACGGCGCCGCGATCAGACCAGCGCCCGCGGTCTTGAGGAGGCCTCTGCGTGTCAGCCTGGGCATCGTCATCTCCTCATGGCAGCGGTTGGTCGCCGGCCCGGCGGGTGAAGTGGGGCGCGTGGACGACGCCCGTCAGCACACTCTTCAGCGCGAAGCCGTTCTGGGCGGCTTCGTTCTGGACGGCGGTGTACGTGCAGGCGTCCTGATCCCAGGACGCGTTGCCGTAGGCGTAGTACGACCAGTACCGCACCAGGCAGTGATTCACGTCGGCGTCACCGCCGAGATAGGTTGCGAGCGCGCCGATGCCGTCGAACATCTTGTCGCCGCCGCTGGGAGGCGAGACGACCACGCCGCTCGAGTCGACGGTGACGCCGTTGTCCATCGTGCGGTACTTGCCGATGCCGTCGTAGTGCTCGAAACCGAAGCCGATCTTGTCCATGAAGGTGTGGCAGCTGGGGCAGTTGCGGGTGGTGTCCGAATAGTCGACGTGGGCTTCGTACAGCGCGCGCGTCGACTGGTTGACGGCCGGCGGCGGCAGGTTCGTGTTCACGCCGGGCGGCGGCGGCGGGATCGGCTGGCAGAGAAACCGGCCGCGCACCAGCTTGCCGCGCTGGGTGGGCGACGACGTCCGCGCCGTCGCTAGGCCGGTCAGGAGGGCGCCCTGCCCGAGGATCCCGGGGTCGCGCGTCGCGCCGCCGGTGAACGTGACCTTGCTGTAGGTCGTCCCGAGCCCGGTCGTCGGGAAGCCGTAGTACTGCGCCATGGTGCTCGTCAGGAACGTGTAGTTCGCGGTCAGCAGCGTCGACAGCGTGCCGGTCGCGAACGTGTCGAGGAAGAACGCGCGGGTCTCGCCAGCCATGTCGGCGCGGTTCGCGTCGGTGATCGTGAAGAACGCCGGGTCCTTCGCGTTGCCGAGCCGCTCGAGGTACAGCCAGCCCGACGCGAACTGCATCACCGTGTCCTGGACGCGCGCGTCGGCGAGCAGGCGGGTCATCTGCGCGTCGACCGGGAACGCCGCGCCGGCCGCGTCCGCGGTGTCCGCCGCCTGCATCATCTGATCGTCGGGCATGGTGCCGACCAGCAGGTAGGAGAGGCTGCTCGCGACCTCGTACGGCGTCAAAGTGACGGTCGCTCCCGGACCGGCGTCCTCCGGCCCGAGCTCGCTGCGATAAAGGAAGTAGGGCGACTGCAGCATCGCCGACACCATCGCCTCGACGCCGCTCGAGAACGAAGTCTCCGCCGCGAACAGCGCCTCGTACTTGTCGATTCGCGCCGTCGGAAGCGGCGCCCGGAACGCGCGCTTGCCGAAGCTGGCGATCACCTGGCGCCGGCAGGTCGAATCCATCGTGGTGCAGCTGGCGACGTCCGAGAGGTGGTTCTGCACCGCCCAGCTCGCGACGGTCTCGGCGTAGACGCGAAGCGCGTCGCCGACAAGATCCTGGATCAGCAGCGCGCCCGAATCGACGGTGAAGCCGAGGGTGGCGGGATCGGCGAAGATCTTGGCCGCCGGCGCGGACGGATCGGCGAACAGATCGCGGACCGTGGCGGCGAACTCGGCGGCGGTCAGGCGGCGAAGCTGGCGCGGGCCGGGCTGGTCGGAGCTGCAGGCGCTTTCGGGCGGCAGGTCGGTGGGCGGCGGCGGGATCAGCGGTGCGCCGCTCGTGCCGCCGGTTCCGATGCCGCCCAGGCCGCCCGACCCCGGCATCATGTTCGGCGGGCCATCACCTGCACAGCCCATGCACCCCGAGGCCGCCGTGGCAGCCGTCGCAGCGATCAACATCAAGCTAAGGGGGAAACCGCGCATGAACCGCCTCTCCAATAAGCAATCAACGAGGACGGAACCAGCACCAAGCCTAACACCGGAACGGCTGAGTCACCGGCAAAAAGCCGCCGTGCCGAGATAAGATGCCTTTTGGCGCATGCGTTGCCGGCGTTGGGTTCTCGTTCTGGCGGCCGGCGCGATCGTCGGGGCCTGTGGCTCCGGCAAGAGCACGGGCGGCCACGGTGGGCGCGGCGGGGGTGGCGGCGGCCTGGGAGGAGGCGTGGGAGGCGCCCCCCCGTCGACCGTGGTCGATCTGCCGACGACGTTGATCAGCACGCCCTGCCGCTGGTTCGGCGTCGGCAGGGTCGGGTCGATCCAGTATTCGGGCGACGGCAGTCTGGTCGGGGTGAGGGATCACGGGCGCTACATCAAGATTCACCGCGCGGACAGCTGGGACCCGGTGGTCGCGCTGCCACCCTACGGCATCGAGCCGCTCTTCGCGTTCACCGCCGGCGGTACGGTCGCAATCAGCGGCCAGCTTGGAACGTTCGGACAGAACACGGCGCCCGCCGATGGTGGAGCGGCGACCGACGCGGCGGTGCGCTTCTATCGTGTGTCGGACGGCAGCCTGCAGGGCGAGATCGCGCTCGGGTCCGAGACCGCGATCCAGCTCGCGTCAGCGCGCGACGGAAGCTTCCTGCTCGGCGTGCTGCAGGACATGTCCGGCCGGCAGTTCCGCCTCGTCTGCTGGGATGTCGCCGGTCGAACCGAACGCTGGACGACGCCGCTCCCTGGGTTCGCGCCCTCCGCCGAAGGAGGGCTCGGATTGGCCGTCGCCTACGACGACAGTCAGATCGCCTTTTCCAACGGAGGCCTCAACATCGTTCGCCCGAGCGACGGCAGCACGATCTGGTCTGACGCGAACGGCGGCGCCCCCTTGGCGTTCTCGCGCGATGGACAGTCGATCGCCGGCGGCTCGCTCCTCGTCTGGAACACGTCGACCCACGTCGCCAGCGGCGTCATCTCCTCGGGTGCGGTCGACTCACTCGCGTTCTCTGGCGCCGGCGACGTGCTCTTCCTCGGTCACGCCTGGAATCGAACATCTGCGGGCATGGACGCCCAGATCCAGGCGGTGCGGCCGGCCACGAACACCTCCGCCGGGATCACGTTCACCGCCCACAAGCTGGACATCCTGGCGCTCGCACTCTCCCCGGACGGCGGAGAACTTGCCAGCGGCGGATCGGATCCGGCCGTTCACATCTCCGATGCGGCCAGTGGGGCGCTGAAACGAAGCATCCCGGGCCATGCCAATCTCATCTACGCGCTCAGCGCGTCGCCGGCGGCGGGTCTGCTCCTGTCGGGCGCGGAGGAACCCGACGTGCTGCTGTGGAACATCGGCACCGGCGGCCTCGTCGCCCGGTTTCCCATCGCGGTCAGCGCCGCCACCCTGTCGGCCGACGGTTCGTCGCTCGCGGCCGAGGACATCTATGATCAGATGGTCTCCGTCGTCGACGTCGCGAGCGGCGCGACGCGCGCAACGTTCTCGGCTGACACCAAGACGGTATTTGCCTTGTCGCCGGACGGCGCCCGCATGGCGCTCGGCCGCTCGACCGGCGCGGTCGATCTGTACAACGTCGCCGACCAGAGCCTCGTCTGGACGGGCAACGCCGCGGCCGGACCGATCGGCGCGCTCGATTTCTCGAGCGACGGCGGCAGCCTGGCCCTGCTGGCCAGCAAGGGAACGGAGGTAGAGGTCTGGCGCGTGACGGACGGAACGGCGGTGATGAAGACCCAGGTGTTCGCCGCGAACGGCCTCTCCTATCTGTCCACCGTCCGTCTATCGCCGGACGGCAGCTCCCTGTTCGGCGTCGGCGGCGCCGTCAATTCCACGGCGACGGGCGAAGCCGGCGTCGTGTTGAGCGTGCGCGTCGCGGACGGCTCGGTGTCGTCACGTACGGCCCGTTGGTCGACGGGGTTGAGTTACCTCGCCGTGTCCCCGGACGGCCTCTCGATCGCGACCGAGGGCGTGACCACCGTGGTCTGGCGCGCCTCCGATCTGACACCCCTCTACGCCGTCGACTCGTACCTCTACCACCTGGCCTTCCTCTCGCCGACGGAGATCGCGTCCGGCGAACAGAACAACAGCATCAGCGTCTGGTGTGCGCCCCCGTCGCCGTGACGAGCGAAGGGCGACTACAGATTTCAGGGTGGGCGCGGCGGGATTCGAACCCGCTACCCCCGGCTTCGGAGGCCGGTACTCTATCCAGGTGAGCTACGCGCCCGATTGACACTGCGATTGCGAATGCGGGCGGCAGCCTAGCAGACGCGGCCTCCGGAAGGGAGAGCCGATCGGGATGGGCCCTCAGCGCGGCTGGCCGCCGCGGTCGTAGATCGGGTGGCCCTCGAAGTGGTGGCGCGTGGACATGTAGCGCACGGTGCCGGACCGCGAGCGCATGACGATCGAATGCGTCTCCGCGCCGGCGGCGTTGTAGCGGACGCCGCGCAGCAGAAAGCCGTCGGTGACGCCCGTCGCCGCGAACATCACGTCGCCGCTCGCCAGCTCGTCGATGCCGAACACGTGGTTGTGGTCCTTGATCCCCATCCGCTCGGCGCGCGCCCGTTCGTCGTCGTTGCGGAACGCCAGCACGCCCTGCATGTCGCCGCCGATGCAGCGGAGCGCAGCCGCCGCCAGTACGCCCTCGGGCGCGCCGCCCACGCCCAGGAGCACGTCGATCCCGGTCGCCGCGTCGGCGGTCGCCAGCGCGCCGCCCACGTCGCCGTCCGAGATCAGGCGGATGCGGACGCCCGCCTTGCGCACCTCCGCGACCAGCTGGTCGTGGCGCGGGCGATCCAGGATGACCGCGGTCAGATCGGCGACGCGCACCCGCTTCGCCTCGGCGATGGCAGCCAGGTTGTGGGTGGCGCTGCGGCGGATGTCGATCGCGCCGCGCGCGATCGGCCCGACCGCGATCTTGTTCATGTAGGTGTCGGGCGCGTTCAGGAACTGGCCCTGCTCGGCCATCGCCACCACGGCGAGCGCATCGCCGATGCCGTTCGCGCACAGGTTCGTCCCCTCCAGCGGATCGACGGCGATGTCGATCTCCGGCGCGTCCGGCGATCCGTCGCCCAGCTGCTCGCCGATGAACAGCATCGGCGCCTCGTCGCGCTCGCCCTCGCCGATGACGACGCGCCCGCGGATGTGCAGGTAGCCGAACGTGCGGCGCATCGCCTCGACGGCCGCGCGGTCGGCGCCGTCCTTGTAGCCGAGCCCGACGAAGCGCCCGGCGGCCAGCGCGGCCGCCTCGGTGACGCGAACGACTTCGAGTGCCAGGTTTCTGTCCACGGGTGATGGCCTGAAGGGTCCGGGCGACGCTAACACGGCGCGCGCGCAACCTCCGCGTGTCGGGTCTGCGCCGTTAGTGGATACTGTGAACACTTTAGGCCCGCGGTCTCGAATGAAAAGGGTGCTGTCCTTCGCGCTGGGGGTCTTTGCCGCGTTTGCGGGGGTTGCGTGTCGTGGCCGCAACGACACCGGCGCCGCGACCGCGCCGGGCGGTCCGCCCCCCGCGGCCGCGCCGCGCCCGCTGCGCATCGCCATGATCGCGAAGAGCGCCAGCAACCCGTCGTTCGTCGCCGCGCGCACCGGCGCCGAGAACCGCGCCCGGGAGCTGTCGGCTTCCTCGAACCGCCCGATCCAGATTGAATGGCTGACCCCGCCGCAGGAAGACGGCGCCGTGCAGGCGCAGCGGATCGCCCAGGCGGTCAAGGAAGGGATGGACGCGGTCTTGCTGTCCTGCTCGGACGCGCGCGCGGTGACGCCGGCGATCGACGACGCGGTCGCGCACGGCGTGCCGGTGATGACGTTCGACAGCGACGCGCCCGAATCGAAGCGGTTCGCGTACTGCGGCGTCGACGACGTCCGGGCAGGCGAGATGATCATGGAAGAGCTGGCGCGCCTGGTCCCGCGCGGGGCGCACGTCGCGGTGCTGGCGGGCAACCGGGCGGCGCCCAATCTGAGCCGCCGCGTCGAGGGCGTTCTGCGCGAGGCCGCCCGCCGCCCCGACCTGAAGGTGATCGGCACCTTCTACACGGTGGAGACGCCGGAGGAGGCGAGCGCGACCGTCATCCACATCGATGCGGCGCACCCGGACATCGAGGGCTGGGCGATGGTCGGCGGCTGGGCGCTGTACACGAAGACGCTGCTCAACGACCTGCAGCAGGACGACCGGCGCCGCAAAAGGCCGGTGAAGATCGTTTCCATAAACGCGCTGCCGCCGCAGCTCGCCTACGTCGAAGCCGGGGTCGCCCCCGTGCTGCTGGCGCAGCCGATGTACCGGTGGGGCGAGACCAGCGTCGACGCCATCGTCGACCGGGTGACCGGAAAGAAGCAGGTTCCCGCGCGCATCCCGGCCGAGCTGGTGCGCGTGTCGGCTGACAACCTCGGTGGCTGGGCGCGTCAGCTGCACGCCTGGGGCTTCGCCGACGTACCGGAAGAACTGCTTCGCGCGAAATAGGCGTTTTCGGCCGGGAACGTGGCCCTTCGCGCGGCGCTCCGGACACCCATTTCCGGAGCTTCCATGCGCGCCCATGGCCTGTCGTCATTGCTCGCGCTCGTCGTCGCGGGCGGCTGCGCGGTCGTCGTCGGCGCGGGTTGCGGCGGCGGCGGCGAGCCGCACGAGAGCGACGCGTCGCCCGGCGACACGGCGATGGACCGACCGATCGACGCCAGCGGAACCGGCGGCGCGGCGGGCGGGCCCGGTGGAATCGGCGGGAGCGGCGGCGCGGGCGGCGGCGGAGGCGGCGGCGGCTCGGTGGTGACGGGCGCCGAGATCGGCGCGACCTGTGCGCTCGCCGCGGACTGCAAGAGCGGCTTCTGCTTCGACGGCGTTTGCTGCCGCTCGGACTGCTCGGGGATGTGCCAGTCGTGCAACCAGCCGGGCAGCGTCGGCACCTGCACGAACGTGCCGGTCGGCGCCGATCCGCGCAACGACTGTCCCGACGACGGCGCCACCGGCTGCATGCGCGACGGCTTCTGCGACGGCAC
>DATFXS010000286.1:0-3214 GCA_035315605.1 Polyangia bacterium | reverse complement strand
CGCCTGGTCGAGCAGGCCGTCCAGCGCCGCCGATCGATAGCCGCCGTAGTCGAACGCGCCGTCCGAACCGAACAGCGCGGCGGGCACGCCGTCGGGCGTCCCCTGCCAGGTCATCGGCGCCAGATCGAACTCGCCGCGTTTGAGCCGCTGCATGATCGTCGCCGCGTCGGTCGCCACCAGGTCGACGAGGATACCGGCCTTGCGCATCTCCAGGACGAACGCGCGCGCCTCGACGTTGAACAGCTTGTTGCCCGCCGGTTCCAGCATGGTCAGCCGGATCGGCTTTCCGGCGTTGTCGCGCACGCCGTCGGCGTCGCTGTCGCGGTAGCCCGCTTCTTCCAGCAGCGCAATGGCGCGCGCGCGATCGAACGGCGGCGCCGGGATGTCTTCGCCCATCGGCGGGCCGCCGATCGGGCGCGCCAGCTCGTCGTGCAGCTCGCCGGAGAAGCGGTTGCGATCCCACAGCATCGCGATGGCGCGCCGGAAGCGCGCGTCTGCCAGCGGGTAGTGCGCGTGGTTCAGGACCAGGAACGAAAAGCGACCGGAATGCAGCCGGTAGAGCTCGGCGCCGCCATGAAGGGTCGTCGGTTCGACCTGCTCCGGGTAGTGGACTTCCAGCACGCGCGCCAGCACGTCGATCTCTCCGCGCCGCGTCCGGTTCAGCGCCCGCACGGCGTCCGGATCGACGTCGAAGATGATCTCGTCGAGGCCCGGCGCCGCGCCCCAGTAGTCGGGCGCGCGTTCGAGGCGGATCCGCTTGCCTCGCTCCCAGCCGGCGAAGCGGAACGGGCCGGTGCCGACCGGCTGGCGCGCGATCGGCGCGGATTCGACCCGGACGTTGCGGATGATGTGATCGGGGAGGATCGGCACGTCGCACAGCGCGCGCAGCGCGAGGTCCGACGGCCGCTTCAGCACGAAGCGGATCGTGCGCTCCGTGACCAGCTCGAGCGAGGCGACGTCGGCCAGCTCGGCGCGCAGCGCGGCCGCGTCGTTGCCCTTGCGCAGGAGCGGTTCGATCGTCGCCTGCACGTCGAGCACGCCGAACGCTCGGTGATCGTGCCAGCGAACGCCGCTGCGCACGCGCACCGCCAACCTCATCCGATCGTCGGAGACGTCCCAGCTTTCGGCCAGCGCGGGACGGTAGCTGCCGTCGCTGCAATCGAGCAGCGTCTCGTAGATGAGACCGGACGTCACCTGCAGCGCGGACGCCTCCACGTCGCCGAGCGGCATCAGATTGGGCGGCTCGCCATCGAGGTGAAAACGCAGCGCGCCGCCGCGGTGCGGTGGCGCGGGCACGGCGGCGGGCGGCGGCAGCGTCGCCGCGGGGGGCGGCGGCGGGCGCACGGGTGACAGCTCAGCCGAAGCGGCGGAGCGCGCGTTGGCGGGCGGCGTCTTCTTGCGGCTGCGGCAGGCCCCGACGGTGGCGACCGCCGCCAGCAAAACAATCCACAATCTTTTCCGTTGTGACACTCGCGCTTGCCGGACGAAAACCACCGTGTTATTCAGGGCTAGCCGCATCGCGCGGCGGGAGAGGGTCTCCATGAAGCGATTGCCGACCGTATACCACCTCGTGCTCCCCTTCGCCGTGGCGATGCTTGCTCCGGGCAGCGTCCGCCTCGCCCACGCGCAAGGGACCGAGATGCCCCCGATCAAAGTGGATCTTCCGCCTCCGCCGAACTTCAACATCCAGACCGCACCGGAAAAATATCCGAGCGGCGAGATGTCGATCTACGGCCTCCGCAAGCACATGAGCCAGTACCTGGACAAGGACGTCCAGGTCAAAGCGTACCTGCTGCAGATCTACGAGTGCCCCGCCGAGCAGCGGAAGTGCAACGACGATCTGGCGGCGAAGTCGAAGAAGGAAAAGAAGAAAGAGCTGGCGGCGCTGAAGAAGGGCAAAGAGACGGCGGCCGCGCCGGCCAAGGGCGCCGAGCCTCCGAAGATGCAGGGCGGCTGCCGCCCCTGCGATCAGCCCCACTTCTTCCTGGGCGACACGCCGACCACCAAGCTGGATCACGGCCTGCTGGTCGCCGACTACCCGATCAAGGACTGGAACACGGGCAAGCCGAAGCCGCTGGTCGCCAAGGCTGGCGAGCAGTACGTCATCACCGGCATGTTCGCGATCAACTCGATCGGCGGGTTCGCGGCGTCGGACGGTCTCATCATCCACAAGAAGTTCCAGGACGCGTCTGGCAAGGTGATCGCCGAGGGCAACGCCGTGCTGCCGCCGGACGCGCAGGACATCAAGCTGGAAGGCAAGCCCGTCGAGATGGTCGGCGGCAAGCGCATCGACGCCGAAAAAGACGGCAAGAAGGGCAAGTAGGTCGGAAGTAGACGGGCAAGTAAGCCCGCCTCGGGTGCGGGCCGTCACGGCCCCACCCGACAGTCTGTTCAGAGGCGTCCGCACAAGTCGTTCAATCGGCGCGCATCCCGGGGCCGATCTGCGCGCCCGGCGCGTGGCCCCGGCATTGCTGTTTGGGCCGGGCCGTGGAGGCTCGCCCCCAGGTTCCGGGATATCGCTTCGGTTCACCGAATGTGATACGCAGGCTGCACGCGCTGTCGCGCGCAGCGGGGGGGCCTGGGGACTCGATGGGCGAATCCCGATCCGATCTCGGAGACACCGACGGTGACGCCGACGCGCGCGCCGACGGACGGGCACCCCTTTTCGCGCGCGGAACGGCGGTCAGTCGCTATGTCGTGCTCGAACAGCTGGGCGCCGGCGCGATGGGCGTCGTCTTCGCCGCCTACGATCCCGAGCTGGATCGCAAGGTGGCGATCAAGCTGCTGCGCGCGCAGCCGGCGGGCCCGGACGGCGATCGGCGCCGCGCGCGCCTGCAGCGGGAGGCGCAGGCGATCGCCAAGCTGTCGCACGCGAACGTCGTCAGCATCTTCGACGTCGGCGTTCACGACGGCCAGGTGTTCCTCGCGATGGAGCACCTGTCGGGCGGCACGCTCGCGCAGTGGCTGAAGGCGAAGAAGCGAACGTGGCGCGAGATCCTGGAGGTGTTCGTCGAGATCGGCCACGGTCTGGCGGCGGCGCACGCCGAGGGCCTCGTCCACCGCGACTTCAAACCCGACAACGTCTTGTTGGACCGCCAAGGCAAGCCGAAGATCGTCGACTTCGGACTGGTGCGCCTGTCGTCCGCGCTGGATGAATCGACGAGCGCGCCCGGCCTGCGCCCGGGCGAAGATTCGGCGGTCGCCCCGGCGGTCG
>DATFXS010000285.1:0-6677 GCA_035315605.1 Polyangia bacterium | reverse complement strand
AGCTCGATCCCCAGGTGGGCGAGCTTGGTGAAGCCCATCGCCCCCTGCAGCGACGGACGCACCAGCGTGTCGACGAGGAACTGCTTGGGCTGTGCGGGGGTTCCGATCGTGCCGCCGTTCAGTACCAGCGGCCGGCGCGCGTACGACGTCACGAGGCCGAAGGACACGTCGAACTGACCCAGCACCGCCGACGAGTTCACGGTGACGAACCCTTTCGAGTCCATCGCGGGCCGGAAAATTTCGATGTCGACGGGCGCGTTTTGAAGCTGGGCGTGGGCGGCCGGCACAAACGTTCCGGTGGCGGCTGCCAGCGCTGCAAACGTTACGGCGGCCTTCACCAGACTCGGGGACCTCTCGCACGTTCGTTGGCGGGAGCAACCGCCGCATAGGCGGAAGGTGCAACTCTGGCCTGGGCGAACGCGCATGAGAACCTCCGTGGACAGGAGCCCCGACGTCCCGGCCCCACCTTGTTGCGCAACCTGCAAGCACAACAGGGACGCCCATTTATATCAGCGTCGAGATCCCTGTCAAAGCGGGCATTTTGAAGATTCGTCGTCGGGCGACGCGCCCACCGGGGGCCGCCGGGAGCCGGCGCACACCCTTGAGTGGGGCGCCCGGGCGATCGCCATCACCGACCCGGTTCAATCCGTCACTTTTTGGCGCCTGCGACCTCGCCCAGCTCCAGGAGCCGTCCCTCGATGGAGATCCGCGGCGGTCCGCGGTCGGGCGAGACGTCGGCGATGCAGCCGATTCGGTTCTTATATTCCCGGTCGGTCGCGGCGTAGATCTCGATGCGCTGCTCAAATGTGCCGTAATTGAGGGTCAGATCCCCCGGCAGGTCCAGGGTCAGGTCACACAGCTCGCTGCGGGATTCGGTCATGTCGTCGCAGGAGAGGCGCAAGGTGACGCCGCCGCCGGTGGCGGTCCATTTCCATACGTAGTTCCAGTGGTCCGCTTCGTGCTGTGCGGCATTCGCGTGGATCGGCGACGGGTCGCGCAGGTAGGCGGCGAGGGCGGCGTCGGCGTCGCGGGCGGGCTGCGCGCAGCGGCGCCGGCGGCACGCGACGGCCAGGAGGTCGCGCAATTCGCGGACGAACGCGCGGGTGAAGCGCATCGATTCGCGTGCGGCGTCCGGGTCGCCGGTCTCCTTGCGTCCAATGTCCCGGAGAAAGCGGTTCCAGTGGACGTCTGGCGCCGTGTCGGCCCAGGGCGAGCCGGGGATCTCGTCGGTCCAGTGGCGCGTGCGCTGCTTCACTTTCGACAAGGGACGGCCTGGATAGGTCACCGATACCTGGCAGATGCCGTCGGTGCAGGGTCCCCACATGATGTCGTCGGAGTCGCGGCGACAATCGAGGCCACCGATCAGGTGCGGCAACTTCGCGCCGTTGCCGGGAATCGTGAGACGGGTCAGACGTCCCGTCGGAAACCCGCGCGGCACGCGCTTCCTGTCGCGTACGGTGGAGCCGGCGAGCGAATGCGTCTCGCCGCCGTCGGCCGACGACCACGTCACCGTGCCGAAGCTTTCGTTGAACCAGAACTTGCTCGGGTGCGCGCACGGGAGCTCGGCGGGCCAGGGGGTCGTGACCACGACGGGCGCGGGCTCGGCGGCGGGGGCGGGCGGTGCGCTGGCGGCGTCGACCTGGACGAGCAGCCAACCGACCAGGCCGAGCGCGAGACCCACGACCAAGAGTATGCGCCCGTCCCGCGCGCTGTATCCTTGCGCGAATGATCTTGCTCGCCTCCGATCTCCGGGTGCCCCGCGGCGGCGGCGACGACGCCCTGTTGCGGCTGGCGGGCGAGACGGGCGCGGACGGCGTCCACCTGGCGGGCGGCTGCGACCTGGAGATTCAGCCGCTGCTGACGGCGGCTGCCCTCCGCACGGGCCTGAATGTGCCGTCCCTGGCCCTTCCGCTGCCCGAGCGGCGGCTGGCCCCCGGCCGGCGGCTGCCGCGGCTGGCGGCCCATCACCGCGACGAGCGCGACGCGGCCATCGCCCTCGCGCTGCAGGGGATGGAGGCAGCGGCGGCCACCGCGGCGCGCGTCGCCGTTCTCGATTTCGGCGAGGTGGGGCTGACCGTCCGCGCCGCCGAGCTGGCGCGCGCGTTCGCGCGCCGTGAGATGGACGAGGACGATCCGGGCGGTCGGTTGCTGGCGGGCGCGACGGCCGAGCGGCGCGCGCGCAGCGACGAGCTGACCGACGCGTGCCGGTGGGCGCTCGAGCGGCTGGTGCGCGCGGCCGAGCGGGCGGGGCTGACGCTGGCGCTGCCGATCGCGGCGACGCCGTGGCAGGTGCCGAGCCTGCGCGAGGCGCGCGCCCTGGCGGAAGCCTTCGCAGGCGCGCCGCTGGGTCTGGTCTGGGATCCGGGACGCCTGTCGGTGCTGGCGGCGCTGGGCCTCGCCGTCTCCGACGAGCGCCTGCGCGCGCTGGCCGCGGCGGCGATCGTGGCGATCGAGAGCGACGCCGTCGGGATCGACGCCGGCTACCTGCCAGGCCTCGGCGAGCGCGATCCGCGCCTCGCGGCGCTCGCGCCGCCGGCCTCCGCGCTTCGCATCGTGATCGGCGGAGCCGACGCGACCGACGCCGAGGTCGCCGCGGCCGTCGCGAGGGCCCGCCTGTCCGGCCCCTCACCCTAACCCTCTCCCCGCTTCTCGGGGCGAGGGGACCAGATCAGATCTACACGACCTCGATCAGCGACGGATCCATCGTGCCGCGACCCGCGACCTGGCGGTAGTAGCGGAGGAACTTCACCGCGAACGACGACGGATCATCGAGGTCCCACATGTCCCGGCGCGCGCCGCTGGCCGGCATCAATAGGTTTCGCGCGCAGTAGGTGTCGATCGCGACCGGATCGGTGCCGGCGACGACGGTGCGGGCGCGGCGGGCCGACGCCTCCTCGAGCCGGATGTCCTGCCGCTCCGGGTCCCACGGCCCGGGCGGCGTGATCGAGATCCATTCCGCCACGGTGAGGTACAGATCGGGCGCGCGCACCTTCATCGTGAAGTCCGCCAGCGGGCCCGCCATCCGCCAGCTGGCGTTCGGGTAGCCGAAGTAGTGCAGCGACTGGTAGCCGCGCCCGCGCGGGTCCGTCCCGAGCGCGCCCGCGCTCATGTCGACGAGCCCCATCGGCGATTTGCAGGCGGCGGTGATGCCGGTGGCCGCGTGCTCGTTGCACGTCGTCATGTTGATCCAGGTCAGCTTGCGATCGGCGACGGGCGCGCGCCGTCCGCTGGCGTCCTTCTGAAAAATGCCGCGGCGCAGATCGACGACGAGGCCGCTGCGCGGCGACGTGAAGACCGGCCAGGTCAGCGGCGTGCGCGCCGAATCGACCAGACTGCGCGGCAGGCTGAATGTCTCCGTGAAATCCCAATGGTAGCCGTCGCGCTCCTCGCCGTCGGCGATCGGACCGCGCCCGTCCCCGCCGTACACGCCGTGCTCGTGGCGCGAGTCGAACCAGTGATCGCCGGCGAGCGCGCTCGCGCCGCCGTCGATCAGCCCCACGAAGCTGACGGGCGCCTTCAGCCCGGCGAAGTGCGGAATCAGATCGCCGAGCCGCGTCCATCCGGGGACGTCGACGTTCCGGTCGCTCGGCCGCGTCCAGGCGCGCGACAGACCCGAGCCGTCGGGCAGGCGGAAGTGGGTGTTCTCGAAGACGATCACCTCGCCCGCGAAGCCGGGCCGGCCGACGACGCGCTCGATCAGCCGGCGCGCCGCCGCGACGTTGGTCATCCCCTGGTTCCACCACTGCGCGCTGACTTTGATCAGCACGACGTCGCGCTCGCCGACGACGCGTTCGATGCCGCCCACCTTGGCGAGCGCCGCATCGATGTTGTCGGCCGGCGCGCCGCCGCGAGCGACCGCGACGCGGCTGCGGTCGCGAACCGGATCGTGCGGCAGCAGCGGTGGCGTGGCGGCGAAGTCGGCGCGCCGGGTCCACCGATCCAGACGGGCGACGATCGATCGCCTGAGCGCGTAGCCGACGCCGGCCATACCCGCGATCGCGACCCCCGCCTTCAGCACCGGCCGCCTCTTCACGCGCCTTGATTCCGACATCGAGGTGCCGACATCATAGCGCGTACCGTGCCCTACGCCGTTCGCGCCGCCGAACCGAGCTCCGTCGCCGGAGATGTCACCGCGCTGCTGGCGCGAAACCTGGGCGGAAGCTGCAGCGATCCGAAGCGCCGGGTCGAATGGTTCTACCTCGAGGGGCCCTTCGGGCCCGGGATCGCGCATCTGCTGGAGCACAGCGACGCGAGCGCCGCGGGCCCCGGCCAGTCCGTCGGGTGCATGGGGATCGGCGTGCGGCGCTACCGGCGCGAGGGGCGGGCGATCGACGTCGCCGTGCTCGGCGATTTCGCCGTGGACCTGCGGCATCGCTCGCTCGGTCCCGCGATGATGCTCCAGCGCGCCACGCGCGCCTACGCCCTGGAGCACTACGAATTCTGCCTGGGCTACCCGAACGCGAAGGCGAAGCCGGTCGTGCTGCGGCTCGGCTTCCGCGAGCTGGGCGAGATGCGGCGGTGGGTGGTACCGCTGCGGTTCGCGACGCCGATGCGCCGCCGACTGCCCGCTCCCGCCGCGGCGGCGGCCGGATTCGCCCTCGACGCCGCCATCGGTTTGCTCTGGCGCGGCGGCCAGCTCAGGGGGCGCGGGCGCTACGTGCTGGAGGAGACGAGCGAACCGGACGCGCGCTTCGATCGGCTGGATGAAGAGGCGCGCGGGCTGTTCCCGATCATGAGCGTTCGCACCGCCGCGTTCTTGCGCTGGCGCTTCCTGCGCCGGCCGGACGGCGCGCCGGTCCGCTTCTACAATCTGGTGGCCAGGGAGGGCGGTGAGGTGGCCGCCTACGCCGTTGTCGAGCGCGACGGTTCGTTCGCGCGGCTGCGCGACCTGTTCGGCCGGGACCGCGAGGCGATCGCGCTGCTCCTCGATATGCTGCTGCCCCGCCTGCGGGCCGACGGCGCGGAGGCCGCCTGGTTCGTCTGGCTCGGTCCGAAGTGGCTCGACGAACTGTTGACCCGGCGCGGTTTCCGCGCGCGCGAGAGCCGGTCCGTCGTCATCGACTGGGGTCCATCCGCCGCCTCGTCCGAGGAGCTGCTCGAGAAGACACAGTGGTATCTGACCGAGGCCGACGAGGACGGCTGACCTGGCCCTTCATGGACATGTGCGACAAAGTCGTGACCAGTTTGGCGGTCAATCCGAGGAACTCAGTGGAGGCGCGATAGACGTCGAGTCGCTGGAAGCCGAACATGCGTGCTTATCGGCGGCAGCTGCGTTTCGGGTGCGTACAGGGCAGACGTACAGGCACACGACAGCGACTACGTCAGCGTCTACGACTACGACCACGTCCAGGTTCACGTACACGAACTGATCGTGCACGTTGGAGAACGTGGGGCCCTTTCGCCTAGGTCACTTCCGGAACCGGGCGGATCAGCTGCGGGCGCAAATGCAGCGGCCGCGTGGTGCTTCGTTTCCCGCGGATGTCACGGTAGACGAGCGCGGCGCGTTCGGCGTCGACGCCGATGGCGGGCGCCAGATCCTCGGCAGAGAATCCGTTGTTGAGCGCGTAGAGCGCGAGATCCATCTTCTCGTACGGCAGCGCGAAATAGAATTCGTCCTGCCCCTGATCCAGCGTGTACGTGTCGGTGGTGGGGCGGCCCTCGCAGATCTCGCGGGGGAGATCGAAGTGCCGCGCCAGCGCGTAGACCTGGGTCTTGTACAGGTGCGCGATCGGCTTCACGTCGGCGGAGCCGTCGCCGTTCTTGACGAAGAACCCCTGGTCGTACTCGAGCCGGTTCGGCGTTCCGATCACCGCGTAGTTTAGGCAGTCGGCGTGGAAATATTCGACCGTCTTGCGCGAGCGCTGCTTGTAGCTCTGCGCGGCGACGATCTGGAGATAGGGGCGGGGCCCGATGCGCGCCTCGTGCGCGGCGCCGTCCGGCGCGCGCGCGATCAGCTTGAAGTAGTTCAGCCCGCCCTGCGTCCCGCCCGCGATCACCAGCTTGGATTTCCAGCCCGGGCCGTAGCCCGGGATCACTTCGCGCATCGCCTCGTCGCGAATGCGGTAGGCGCCGAATCCCTCGACCGCCGCGGTGACGTCCTGCACGATCGGGTCGATTCCGAACTGGGCGGCCACCTTGCGCCCCAGCTCGACGCTGGCGGCGGAGGACTCGCGCTCGGGCATCAGCAGGACGCGCACGCGGTCCCGCCCGAACGCCTTCACGGCCAGCGCGACGCAGACCGAGCTGTCGACGCCGCCCGAAAGCCCGACGACCACGCCGCGCCGGCGCAGCTCGCGCCCGACGATCTCGGTCATCCGCGCCGCGATGTGCGCGGTCTCGGCGGCGGCGTCGATGTCCAGCGCTCGCGGATCCAGGACGCGCGTCATCTCAAAGGGTCCCCTTCTTGCGACCGACGAAGGCGACGATGCGCGCCACCGAGTCCAGGTTCTCCGGGACCATCTCGGCGTCCTCGACCTTCACGCCGAAGCTGTCCTCGAGAAAGCCGATCAGCTCCAGCACGCCCGTCGAGTCGATGATTCCCTGATCGAGCAGCGAGGCTTCATCAGCCAGCGCCGACGGATCGGGAACGTAGAAGTTGCTGGTGATGAACTGACGAACCTTCGTTTGCGTTTCGCCCCCTTCGGCGCTCATCGATGACTTGGCTCCTTGTTGGTTTG
>DATFXS010000284.1:0-4875 GCA_035315605.1 Polyangia bacterium | reverse complement strand
CCGCCGGCAGCACCCCCGCGACGGTGCCGCGCCAGCCGGCGTGGGCGGCTGCGATCGCGCCGGTGCGCGGATCGACGAGAATCGCCGGGATGCAATCGGCGACGAACACGCCCAGCGTCACGCCCGCGTCGCCCGTCATCAGCGCGTCCGCCTCCAGGCCCGCGACCACGAGTTGATCGTCGCCCGCGCGCACGCGGGTCACCGCGACGCCGTGGACCTGGCGCGCGACGTACAGCGGCACCGGCGCGCCAGCCGAGCGCAGCAGCCGCCGCCGGTTCTCCTCGACGTTGCCGGCGGCGTCGCCCCACCGCCCGCCCAGGTTCAGCGTGCCGAACGGCGGCGCGCTCACCCCGCCCGCCCGTGTCGAGAACGCGTGCGTGAACGGCGCCGCGATCAGCGTGGACCACAACAGCGGCAGCTCCCAGTCACCTTCGCGGACAGTCTCCTCGCGCATCGACATCAGGCCTTTCCCGCCGGCAGCGCGCGCAGCGCCGCCAGCGCGGCCCGCATGTCCGCCGGCAGCTCGGAGGCGAACGAAAGCCGCTCGCCCGTCGCCGGGTGTACGAACGCCAGCGTGCGCGCGTGCAGCGCCTGCCGCCCGAGCGCGTCCGCGATCTCGCGCACCGCCGGATCGCGCGGCGGCCGCCCGTACGTCCGATCGGCCAGCAGCGGGCAGCCGAGCGCCGCCAGGTGCACCCGCACCTGGTGCGTCCGCCCCGTCTCGAGGCGCGCCTCGATGCGCGCCGCGCCCGCGAACCGTTCGACCACGCGCCAGTTCGTCACCGCGCGCTTGCCGGTGCGCACGCGGCTGGAGAACTTCTTGCGCGCCTGCGGATCGCGTCCGTACAGCGTATCGATGCGGCCCGACGGGCCGGGCGGCTTGCCGGCCACCAGCGCATCGTAGACGCGCTCGACGGTGTGGGCCTTGAAGGCGGCCGCCAGCGCCGCCATCGTCGCGTCGTCCTTCGCCACCACCAGCAAGCCCGATGTGTCCTTGTCGATGCGGTGGACGATCCCGGGGCGCAGCTCGCCGCCGATCCCGCGCAGGTCGCGCACGTGCGCCAGCAGCGCGTTGACCAGCGTGCCTGCCTCGTGCCCCGGCGCCGGATGGACGACCAGCCCGGGAGGCTTGTCGATCACGACCAGCCAGCGATCCTCATGAATGATCGTCAGAGGCATCGCCTCGGCCTCGATCGTGGTCGGCACCGGCGGCGGCGGCGTCCAGACCACGACGTCACCGCGACGCAGCTTGCGCGACGGCGTGCCGGCCGCGCCGTTAACGGTCACCGCCGCCTCGCCGATCTGACGGGCCAGCTGCGAGCGCGACACCGCCGCGACATTGTCCGCCAGGAACCGATCCAGCCGCTGGCCGGCCGCATCCGCCGCGACCACGAACCGCCGCGACGCCGTCGTCCCTGCCTCGCCCGTTACCAGATCCTCGACCGGACGTGCGCGCGCGACTTGATCAGCATGTCGACCAGTGCGCGATCGTAGATCCCCATGTTGTAGATCTCGGGCGTGACGCGGCTCTTGTAGAGCGCGCGCCCCTCGTCGATCTCCTCGCGCATCACGTCGAACAACGTGTCCTTCTCGATCCCCTCGATCAGCTTCTTCTCGTGATAGAGCGAGAGGTCGGACGCGATCGCGCGCGCCAGCTGCCGCGCACGATCCGGCTTGTCGATGAGCGCCATGCCGCCAGTTTATCGTACTTGCCGACTAGAGCGGAATACGGCCGCCCAGGCTGTCGACCGGCAGCGGCGAGGTGACGCGAATGCCGATGCGCCCCTCCGGCGTCACGTAAACGATGTCGCCCTCGACCTTGAGCGGAAGCTGACCCTGACGTGGCAACTCGAGCTCGACGTGCTGGCCGGGAAACGCGTCGGCCAGCGGGTTCTCGAGCAGCAGCCCCTCGTCAGAGAAATTCTTCACCCGGCGCAGGTAGCGCGCGCCGCCGGACAGCTCGACTGCGTAGAAATCCGCGGTGAATCGCCGGCCCGTGCGCCTGTTCTCGACCCGCCAGATGTGCTCAGCAGTCATGGTGTGCGAATAACCTACATGTGCTCACTTATACCGTCAAGCCCCTACTGCGGAGCCCTTTCGCCGCAGCGCATCCGGAAATCAGCGATGGCGCGGGCTTATGGGGCCCGCTACCCTCAGAACATGCTTCGATTTGCCTCTGTCGTCGCTCTGCTTGGCCTGACTGCCGGCGTCGCCGCCGCCGCTGAGACGCTCTACGAGATCAAGAAGACGGAGCCCAAGGTCGCGGTCGGCGCCACCGCCACCGCCAGCCTGACGATCACCGCGAAGGCCGGTTGGCACGTCAACGCGGAGGCCCCGATCACCGTCGCGCTGACGCCGCCCGCGGGCGTGACCGTGCCGAAGGTGAAGCTGACGCGCGCCGATCTGGCGCAGAGCTCGCTGGAATCGGCGCGCTTCGACATCCCGGTCTCCGCGACCGAGGCGGGCAAGAAGACCATCAGCGCCGAGGCGCGCTTCGTGCTCTGTCAGGAACAGGCGTGCAAGCCGGTGAAGGAGACGCTCGCGCTGGCCCTGGACATCACGCCCGCCGCCGCGCCCAAGGACGTCAAGAAGCCGAAGCGCAAGTAGCTCAGTCTTCGACAATCACTGGAACCCCATCACGATCTTTTCGACCTTGCGTGACAGCGCCGGGCCGAGCGCGCCGACCGCCGTCACCGACAGCCGTTCCGGCCGCAGCACGCGCCGCGCGACGTCGCGGATCGCCGCCGGGCGCACGCGCGCCAGCGCCCGCGCCCGCTTCTCCTGCGGATCGGCCGGACAGTAGAGCTCGGTCCCGCCGAACCAGCCGCACAGCCCGTCGAGATCGTCGTACGACGATTCGACGTCGCTGACGAAGCGACGCTTGGCCTTGTCCAGCTCGTCCTCGCCCACCAGCTCCTCGCGGAACCGGCCCAGCATCGCCAGCGTCTCGGTCACCAGGGCCGGCAGCTTTGCGTGCGAGCAGGCCGCGTCGACCTCGAGCAGCGCGGTGTCGTGATACGAGTGCAGCGAGCCGGCCACCGAATACGCCAGCCCCTTCTGATCGCAGATCTGATAGTGGAGCCGCGTCGACATGCCGTCGTCGAGCACGCGGATCAGCGCCCGCAGCGCCGCGTAGCCGGGGTCGGTCTCGGGCAGCGCGTGGAACAGCACGTGGACCTGCGTCTGCGCCGATTCGTTGTGGACGGCCCGGAAGCGCGGCCCGTGGCCGTTGACCTCGGGCGCGCGCGGCCGCCGCCGCGACCCTGAATGCACGCGCGCGAACGCCTCCTGGGCCTGGTGGCGCACGGCGCCGGAAGCCAGCGGCCCGGCGACCGCCAGCACCATGTTCGCGGCCCCGTAGAACCGGCGGAAATGCACGCGCACATCGGCGAGCGAAAAGTGCCGGACGTTCTTCATCGGCCCGGTGATCGGAAACCCGAGCGGGTGTTTTCCCCACGCGAGCCGGCGCGACTGATCGTCGACGTTGACGTTGCGCCCGCGATCGTCGAGGTCCTCGAGGATCTCTTCGATGACGATCTTGCGCTCGAGATCGATGTCGCGAAACGCCGGCGCCGAGAACAGATCGCCGAGGATCTCCAGCCCGCGCCCCACCTGCTTCGGGTGCAGGGCGATCTGATAGAGCGAGTAGTCGCGGCCGGTCTCGGCGTACAGGGTTCCACCTAGCTCCTCGATCGCGAGGTTGAGCGCGAACGAGCTGGGATAGCGGCCGGACCCACGAAACAACATGTGTTCCAGGAAGTGCGACAGACCATTGGTCGCCGCCGTCTCGTAACGTGATCCAGCTCGCACATAGAGACAGACGCTGGCGGTGTGCAGGTGCGGCGTCTCGATAGTCAGCAGCCGAAGCCCGTTGGAGAGGCGGGCGCGCGCGACGTGATACGGCGGTTTTCGGAGCTCGAACGGTCCAGTCATCGGGGCGGTCGCCGGGCGAATTTACATAAGATTAATGTCGACGAAAGGTGAACGAAACATGCGGCCTGTATTGTCATGTGCGTTCGATGGGTGCAGGGCGTGGAGGGGGCTGCGACGGTGTGAGAGGTCGGGGGGGCCGGCCTCTCACACCGGACGCGCCCGGTGGGCCGGCTTTCGGATCGCGCTGAGCCTGCTGGCGTCAAGGGAACTTGACCTCGTAGAGCTGCTTGATATCCGTGCCGCCGCTGCGGCCCGCCTGGACCATCGTGCCGTCGCGGCGGAATGACACTGTCATGTCCCAGCCGTCGGCCGCGGATCCAGGAAAGTGATAGGTGTGCAGCTCCGTGCAAGAGGGGCGGCCGCTGGCGCCGACCCCGCAGACGTGCAGCCGGCGGTCATCGATCTGCCTGCTCGTCTCGTAGTTGTGGGCCGTCTCGCGCATCTCGACCAGCAGCTCGGCTCCACGCGCGGGCAGAACGTCGGCAATCCGGACGTCGCGCTCCGAGACCGAGAAGTGCGTCTCCGAGCTTCCACCGCAGATCGTGTGTTCGGTTCCGAGCGCGTGCAGCCACCACCCTGATGCGAGGCGGACGGCGAGATGGTGCGTGCTGGACTCCGACAACGACGGCGGCTTCGTCGGATCGCCCGACATCAAGATGCGGACTTCGAGATAAGGGGCGGACGGCTTCTCGATGGACCGCGTGCTCCGGCAATCCGGGCAGGCGGCGCCCAGGCTCGCGAACGGACCCTTCATCGGCTCTGCAAGCAGCGGCGTCACCGCTCCCCGCGCCGACTGGGCGGTGCCGCCCAGGCCACCCGCCAGCAGCGGCACCAGAGCGGTGAGCGCGGCTGCGGCGGTCCTCGGCACGGTGGTGCTCCAGCATAGCGCACCCCAAACCGAAGGGCGTTTCGCGTATTCTCGGCGATTGTCGATGATGGGGA
>DATFXS010000283.1:0-5383 GCA_035315605.1 Polyangia bacterium | reverse complement strand
TCCTTGCCCTTGACCATGAACACGACCAGCTCGCCCACGTTGGTCGCGTGGTCGCCGATACGTTCGAGGTACTTGGCGATGGACTGGAGGCGGGTCGCGCGGAAGATGTTGCGCGGGTCCTCCATCATGTAGGTCAGGAGCTCGCGGAAGATCTGGGTGTAGTAGGCGTCGACGTTTCGGTCGCGGGCGATGACGTGCTGCGCGCGCTCGACGTCAGCCGCGACGAAGGCGTCGAGGCCCTCGTGCAGCATCTCCTGCGCCTCGCGGGCCATGTTCGGCATGTCGACGTACGGCTTCAGCGGCGGCTCGCCGTTCAGCTCCAGCACGCGCTCGCAGATGTTGACGCCCAGATCGCCGATCCGTTCCAGGTCGGTCACCAGCTTCAGCGCCGTGGTCAGGAAGCGGAGGTCGGACGCGACCGGCTGACGGCGCGCCAGCACCTGCATGCAGTGCTCGTCGATGTCGATCTCCAGCTGGTTGATCTTTCGGTCCGCCGCGATCATCTGCTCCGCCAGCGGGCTGTCGCGATCGATCAGGGCCCGGATGCTGCCGGCGATGATGTCCTCGACCTTGGCGCCCATCAGCAAGAGCTGCTCGCGCAGCCGACGCAGCTCTCCCTCGTACTCCCGATTGGTGTGCTCGCGTGAAGTGCTCGCTCGAATCATCCAAACCGCCCCGTGATGTAGTCTTCTGTCCGTGAGTTGCTGGGCTTCGTGAACAGCACGTCCGTGCGATCGAACTCGACCAGCTCTCCCAGATAAAAGAACGCCGTGTAATCGGCGACCCGCGCCGCCTGCTGCATGTTGTGCGTGACGATGACGACCGTGTACTCGGCCGACAACTCGTTGATCAGCTCCTCGATGTGCGCCGTGGCGATCGGGTCCAGCGCGGAGGCCGGCTCGTCCATCAGCAGCACCTCCGGTTCGACCGCCAGCGCCCGCGCGATGCACAGACGCTGCTGCTGCCCGCCCGACAGGCCCATCGCGCTGTCGTCGAGGCGATCCTTGACCTCCTCCCACAGCGCCGCCTGGGTCAGCGCGCGTTCGACGCGCGCGTCGATCTCCCGCGCATCGCGCAGGCCGCCGATTCGCAGGCCGTACGCCACGTTCTCCTTGATCGTCTTCGGGAACGGGTTCGAACGCTGGAACACCATGCCGATCCGGCGCCGGATGGCGACCGGATCGATGCCGGTGCCGTAGATCGGATCGCCGTCCAGCTTCACGTCGCCGGTGACCCGGCACCCGGGAATCAGCTCGTTCATCCGATTGAGCGAACGGAGGAAGGTCGACTTGCCGCATCCGGAAGGACCGATCAGCGCCGTGACGTGCTGGCCGACGATGTCGAGGCCGACCGGACCGACCCCTTTCTTTTCGCCGTACCAGACCGTCAGATCGCGCACGACCAGCTTGGGCGCCTGAGGCTCTGCATTGCCTGTCATGTGGCCACCCCCGCGCGGCGGCGCATGCGCGCCCGCACGACGACCGCGGCAATGTTCAGCGTGAACGTCAGGCCCAGCAACACGAGCACGGTCGCGTAGAGGATCGGCTTGGTCGCATCGACGTCGGGCGATTGGGTCGACAGCACGTAGACATGGTAGCTCGGCGACATGAACTGCGACGATAGGTTCTTGGGCAGCAGGGGCAGGAAGTAGGCTGCGCCCGTGAACAGAATCGGCGCCACCTCGCCGGCGCCGCGGCTGACCGCCAGGATGGTTCCGGTCAGGATGCCGGTGCTCGCCTGCGGCACGACGACGTTGAACACGGTCTGGAACTTGGTAGCGCCCAGCGCCAGCGACGCCTCGCGCAGCTCCTGCGGCACGGCGCGCAGCGCCTCCTCGGTCGCGACGATCACCACGGGCAGCGTCAGCACCGCCATCGTCAGCGCCGCCCAGATCAGCGCCGGCTGACCGAACACCTTGTCGCCGTGAAAGAACGCCTTGTCGATGCCCGCGCCGATGAACTGGACGAAGAAGCCGAGCCCGAACAGGCCGAACACGATCGACGGCACGCCCGCCAGGTTGGCGACCGCGATCCGGATCGCGCGCGTCAGCGGCGACACCGGCGACGCGTACTCGTGCAGGTAGATCGCGGTGGCGACGCCGATCGGGACGCCAGCCAGCGTCATCAGGACGACCATCTCGACCATGCCGACGATGGCTGGAAAAATCCCGCCCGCCGTCATCCCTTCGCTCGGTGGCTTGGAGAGAAACGTCCACGACAGGTGCGGCGTGCCGTTGCGGACGATGTCGAACAGGATCATCGCCAGGATCGCCAGGACGATCAGCAGCGCGGCGCCCGTGGCGGCCGCCAGCGCGCCGTCGGCCAGGAAGTTCCGGCGCGTGCGCCGCGCCGCCTGCAGGGCCAGCGCCGCGCGATCGGCCGCCGTCGGTGGCGCGGCGTCGGTGGCGGTCATGTTGCGCTCCCGAGCCGGCGCTTCATCCGGCGAATCGCATAGTCGCCGGCGGTGTTGATGCCGAACGTCACCAAGAAAAGCAGCGTGCCCAGGAAGAACAGCACCGTGTAGTGCGCGCCCCCGAACACCACCTCGGCCAGCTCGGCGGCGATCGTCGCGGCGATGGTTCGGGTCGAATCCGCGAGGCTGGCCGACACGATGGCGGCGTTGCCGGACGCCATCAGCACGATCATCGTCTCGCCGACGGCGCGGCCCAGTCCCAGGGCGACGCCGGCCGCGATGCCGGGGCTGGCGGCGGGCAGAATCACGCGGCCGATGGTCTGCCAGCGCGCCGCGCCCAGGGCCGTCGACGCCTCGACATAGCTGCGGGGCACGGCCCGCAGCGCCTCCTCCGCGAGCGTGAAGATGACCGGGATGACCGCGAACGACAGCGCGACCCCGGAGACCAGCGCGTTCAGGCGCGATTCCAGGTGAAACGCGTCCTGGAACCAGGTCGCCATCACCATCAGCGCGAAGAACCCGAGCACGACCGACGGGATGCCGGCCAGCAGCTCGACGACCGGCTTGACGATCTCGCGCGTGCGCGGACCCGCGTACTGCGACACGTAGACGGCGGCGCCGACGCCCAGCGGGACCGACACCGCCATCGCCACCAGCGTCACCTTGATCGTGCCGAGGATCAGCGGCCAGACGCCGAACTTCGGGATCTCGGAGACCGGCTGCCAGACCGACGCCGATTCGTCGTAGCCCGGCCAGAGCTGCGGGATCCACATCTTCGCGAGCGTCACCTCTTCGCGCACGAGCTTGCTGTAGAAGAGCGGCGCCGCCTCCTTGGCTGTGAAGACCAAGATCAGGACGATCGCGACGATGGCCGAGATCGCGAGCGCGTGCAGCAGCCACTCGGCGGCGCGGTGCCAGAACGGCGCCTTGGAAAGTTTGAGGCGGGGTGGCTGCGCGGGCGGCACGCTCACGCGCATGCTCGACCGACGCTTCTGCCGCTCGAGCGCTTGCGACGACGCTCCGTCGGTCGAGATCGGTGCGCTGATCCGAGCCGGCTGGCTTTTTCCGGTCGGGGTCGCACCTTCAGACGTCGTCACGGCCTGCATGAAAACACTCCACGTTGACGAACGCGTGCCGCGACTGTGACATCCAGGTGACAGCGGTCAGGAACCCGAGGAAATTCCGATTCGTCCCCGCGATGTTGCTCAGCCGCAACGTGCCTGAAAGCGTTGGGTCACGGACAGTCGATACGGTTTTAGGCGCATGAATAACGCAAGTCGATTCGCCCACATCTCCGATCTGCACATCGGCCGCAGCGAGCAGAACGATGCCGATGCCGCCCGCCTGTGCGCGGCGCTGGTGGAATCGGACGTGGACTTCGTCATCGCCACGGGCGATCTCACCCACCGCGGCCTGCGCCGCGAGCTGGATCTTTACGAAAAGACGTTTGCGCCGCTGATCGCTGACGGCCGCCTGATCTCCGTCCCCGGCAACCACGATTGCCTCGGGGACGACGTGTCGGGCGCCATCATGTCGGGGCCGCGCGTTCAGAGCGCTTCACACGCCGGACTTTATGTCGTGCGCGTCAACTCGACGGCGCCGCACAATCGGTCCTGGCTGAATGGTCATGGGAGTCTCGACGAGGACGACCTGGACGCCATCGACGTCGCGCTGGACGCGGCGCCGCCCGGCCACCTGGTCGTGATCGCGCTCCACCATCACGTGCTCCCGATGCCTGAAGAGCACGCGATGGAGCGCCTCTCGTCGTGGCTCGGTTTCATTTACACGACGGAGCTGCGACGCGGTCGCGATCTCCTGGTGCGGGTGCGCGGGCGCTGCGATCTGGTCCTGCACGGACACCGTCACATTCCGCGCGCCGCGCGCCTGTTCGGGCCGCCGCGCCCGACGCACATCTTCAACGCCGGTTCGTCGACCGAGCTGGCGCGCGTGCGGGTGTTCGCGCACAACGGCGCCGGCCACCTGCTGGGCGGCCCGCTGTGGCTCGACGTTCCCGCGCCGTGGGCCGACGCCGATCAGGCCTTCGCGGAGAGCGAGGGGACCGAACAGTCAGCGGGACGCGACAGCGCGGGCGAATCGGGCTTTGGCCCAGCCCGCTTGCTTGATCCGCAGTCGGCTACCGGATAGCACGACGAGGCGGTTCGACCGCCATTCGATCGATCGGCTGACGAGCCCGTAGATCCAGGCGGCGCCGGACAGCAGATCCTTGACGCCACCCGCGAGCAGCGCCCGCAGCCGGAACGCGCGGCCGCGCAGCAGGCGGCCGGCCAGCGCGTCGGTCGCCATCCGGCTCGCGGCGCAGCCCGCGACCAGCGCGAGCGTCGCCGGGCCGGGCTCGATGAGGGCGGCGGCACCCGCGAGGAGGGTCGGATTCTCGAGCAGCAGACCGAGGTACGCGGCCAGGCCGGCGCATTGATGCTGCATCACGTTCCAGCGGGCGTAGCGGCGCGCGAAGCCGCCCAGCTCGCGGCGCACCGAGACGCATCGAACGACCGATCGGCCCAGGGCCACGCGCTTTCCCAGCCGATCCGCGACGGCCCGTCCCAGCACGTAGTCCTCGGCGAGCACGTTCTTCACCGATTCGAACCCGCCCAGCGCCATCAGATCGGCGCGCCGGAGCGCCATCGACTTGCCGATCACGTAGTCCTTGTCGGCGAGCAGCTTGGCGGCGACGACGCCCGGTGTGATGACGCCGGTCAGGTGCAGGTTGTCGGCGGTCGCGCCCAGATGCGCGTCGGCTTCGGTCTCTCCGTCGCCGGCCAGGGGATGCGTGACCAGGCCGACCGCGGGATCTTCCAGGTGCGCGGCGATGTCGTCCAGATAGTCGCGCGCGACGCGGGTGTTCGAGTCGCTGACGACGATGACATCGTGGCGCGCCTCGCGGGCGAGGGTGCAGAGCTGGTTCACCTTGGGGTTGAGGCCCACCTCGCGCTGCTGCAGCGCGATGCGGAAG
>DATFXS010000282.1:0-3530 GCA_035315605.1 Polyangia bacterium | reverse complement strand
TGGTGATCGCCGTGCCGGCGAGGGCGCGCACCGCCACCTGCGCGGCGGCGCCGTCGTAATACCCGATCGACAGCGTGCTCGCGCGCGATCCGTCGCCCGCGGGCGTGAAGGTCACGCCGACGGTGCAGCTGGCGCCTGGGTTCAGCGGCGTCCCGATGCAGGTGCCGCCGCCGAACGCCGCCGTGCCGGTCCAGGCGAATCCGTTCCCCAGCGTTCCGCCGTCGGCGATCATGGTCGCGGGTGCCCCGCCCCAGTTCGTGACCGTGAACGTCGCGTCGCGTGCGCTGCCGGCGGTGCCGTAGTCGTACGCGGGCATGCCCGGCGAGTTCGGCCCGGGCGGCGCCTTGTCACCGTCGGTGATCTGCAGCAGCGCCTTGTCGGTCGCCGTCGCGGACAGCCCCCGCTTCGCGTACTGCGTGTTCGCGCCGTCGTAGTACGAGATCAGCAGGGTGGCGAAGCGCTGGCCGCTGCCCGACGGCGTGAACCGCACGACCACCGTGCAATGCGCGCCGGCCGCCAGCATGCCCTGGCAGTTGCCGCCGGTCCCCGGATAGTTGTTGTCCTTCCAGTTGAAGCCGTTGCTGCCGAGGCCGCCGCCGTCGACCATCAGCGTCGCCGGCTGCGCGCCGTCGTTGGTGATCGTGAAGACGTGGTCGACGGGAACGCCGATGGTGCCGAGATCGTAGGAGTCGCTGCCGCTGGTGTCGGTCTCGGACCAGTCGTGCACGGTCAGCAGCGCGAGGTTGGTCTGCGCCCCGACCAGCGCGCGCGTCGCGGTCGCGCCCTTGCCGGTGCCGTCGTCGTAGTCGATGCCCAGCGTGCTGGCGTAGCTTCCCGGGCCCGGTGGCGTGAACGTCACCACCACCTGGCAGCTCATCCCTGGCCCCAGCGTGGCGCCGCACGTGCCGCCGTTGCCCGGGTAATTTCCGCCCACCCCGGCGAAATCGAACGGCCCGGTCAGCAGACCGCCGTCGCGCATCATGGTCGCGGTCAGCGCGCCGTTGTTGCTGACCGTGAACCAGCGGTTCGCCGAGACGCCGACGGTGCCGAAGTCGGCCGGCCGCGAATCGACGCCGCAGCCGTAACAGTCCGCCACCACCAGCATCGCGTTGGCCGCGTGCTCGCCGGTGATCTCGCGTGACGCCTGCTGGGTCTGTCCGGTCCCGTCCGCGTACGAGATCGTGACCGCGCCGCCGGCCGTCGACGCGCCCGAGAACGTGACCACCACGGTGCACGACGCGCCGACCGCGACCGTGCCGTTGCACGTCCCGCCGGCGCCCGGGAAGGTGCCGCCCGCCCACGAGAACGGCGCCGCGAAGGCGCTGCCCGCGACCATGCTCGCCGGTTTGTTGCCCGAGTTTGAGACGTAGAACGTGTGGCTGGTCGAGACGCCCCAGGTCCCGAAGTCGTACGGGCCGCCGCCGTTGTTGCCGCCGTCGGACCAGTCGCTGAGCGTCAGGCGCGCGCCGTCGATCCCGTGTCCGACCAGCGTATGCGACGCGCCCTGCGGCGCGCTGCCGTCGTAGTAGGTCATCGACAGCAGCGTCGAGGCGTCACCGACGGCGGTGGGCGTGAACAGGACGTCGACCGCGCAGGTCGCGCCCGCGGCCAGCGTCGTGTCGCAGTTGCCGTTCGTTCCCGGGAACATGCCGCCGGCGTAGGAGAACGGAGCGACCAGCGCGGCGAAGCTGATCGCCGACACGGGACCGCCGCCCACGTTGCTGACGATGAACACGCGGTCGCCGGCGCTGCCGAGACCGACGGTACCGAAGTCGCTGACCAGGCCGCCACCATTGTGGTCGGACTTCTCGGCGATCTGGATCAGGCCCAGGGTCGTGCCGACGCCGCGGACGACGCGCGTCGCGGAGAATGGGTTCGCCGTCGCGTCCTGGTAATTGATGCGGACGTTGCCGGACGCCAGCCCGGCCGCGATCGGTTTGAACTGGACCTCGACGGTGCAGGAGGTTCCAGCCGCGAGCATCGTCGAGCAGCTGCCGCCCGAGCCCGGGTAGCTGCCGCCCACGTAGGAGAAGCCGGCGCCGATCGCGGGCGCGCTCAGGGCCGCCGCGGGCGCGCTGCCGTTGTTCAGGACGTAGAATTCGTGCGTCGTCGGCTGGTTGACGCCGACCGCGCCGAAGTCCCAGGCCGACGGTTGCAGGTTGGTGACGTCGAAATCCTGAACGACCACGACGGGGCCGGTGGCGCCGCTCCCCGAGAGGGCACGGGATGCCAGCGCGGGCCCGGTCCCGTCGTCGTAGACGACCGCCATCGTCGCGCCGCTCGAGGAAGGGGGACTGCCGGGCGTGAAGGCGACGACCACGGTGCAGTCGTCGCCGACGGCCAGCGTACCGCTGCAGGTGCCGCCGGCGCCGGGGAACGAGCCGCCGCCCGCGTACGAGAACGCGCCGGACAGGGCGCCGCCGCCGAGGCCCGAGGCCGGCATCGCGCCCATGTTGGTCAGGTAGAACGCGTGCGTCGTCGTCGTGCCGACGCCGTGCGCCCCGAAGGCGAACGTCTGGGGATCCGCCTGCAGGCCGTACTGCTCGTAGTACATCATCGGGAAGTCGGTGACCGCGACGTAGGCGTGGCTGGTCCCCTTGCCGGAGAGATCGCGCGTCGCGGACGTCGTCTGCGCGCCGTCGAAGTACGCGATCGACAGCGTCGTCATCGCCATTCCCGGCGCAGCCGGTGTGAACGCGACGTTGATCGCACAGCTGGCGCCGGCGAGCAGCGTTGAGCCGCAGGTCGCGCTGGCGCCCGGGTAGTTGTTGCCGGCGCCGGCGTACGCGAACGGACCGGAGAGCGTAGAGCCGAGCGCCGTCGCCGTCGCCGTTCCTGCGTTCGTGACCCACAAGATGTGGTTCGTCGTCGTCAGGGTGGCGACGGTTCCGAAGCTGTACGACGGCCCGTCAGAGATCACCAGCACCGCGGTCGGTCCGGACCCGCCCGTGCCCGATCCAGCGGCGCCGGTCGTGCCCGCAGATCCGGTCGTGCCCGCGGAACCGGACGTTCCGGCGGCGCCCGTCGTACCGGCGGAACCGGTCGTGCCAGCGCTGCCTGTGGTTCCGGCTGATCCCGTCGTGCCGGCTGATCCGGTCGTGCCGGCTGAACCCGTCGCGCCCGCGGAGCCGGTCGTTCCAGCGGAGCCGGTCGTGCCAGCGGCGCCACTGGTGCCGGCGGTGCCCGTGCTGCCGGCAGTTCCGGCGCTGCCTGCCGCTCCCGTGCTTCCGCCGGTTCCGGTCGTTCCGGCAGTGCCGGTGCTGCCGCCTGTTCCTGTGCTGCCGCCCGTTCCCGTAGCGCCGGCCGCGCCTGTGCTGCCGCCCCTTCCTGCGCTGCCGCCCGTTCCCGTCGCGCCCGCGCCGCCGGTGCTACCGCCTGTTCCTATACTGCCGCCCGTCCCCGTCGCGCCCGCGGCGCCGCTGCTGCCGCCCGTTCCCGTGCTGCCGCCCGTTCCGGACGCGCCGCCCGAACCTGTCGAGCCGCCGGTACCCATGCTGCCCGCGGCACCCAACGATCCCGCGCCGCCGCTG
>DATFXS010000281.1:0-4817 GCA_035315605.1 Polyangia bacterium | reverse complement strand
GGGGTTGTGGTGTTCGAACATTCCGTCGTAGCCCTGCACGCCGAGCAACAGCCCGATGGCGATCGTCGCGCCGCCCAGGGCGACGACGGTGAGGGTCAGGAGTCGGCCCGGCCACGGCCGGTCGCCGAACCGATCGAAGAGCGCGAGCGACGCCCAGGCGCCCGCCAGCACGAGGCCGCCCGCGACGTCGCCGAGGAAGCGCATCGAGGCGAAGAACTCGGTGATCTCGGGCAGGCCGGTGACCGTGCCGAGCGTCAGCAACGTGGCGCCGCACCAGAGGCGGGCGCGGGCGCGGGCCGCATCGGCCGTCGGGCCGGCGAGCTCGTCGGGCGACCGGCGGGCGTGGCGCAGCGTCGCGATCACCAGCGCGGCGGCCAGCGCCGCCAGCAAGACCCACGGCGTCGCCCCGAGCAGGCCGGCGACCGGCTCGGGCGCGGCGTAGCCGCTGGGCATGGCAAAGCCCGTCGGGAACGCGCGCGGGCCCAGGCCGGCGGGGGCGCTGACGAACGGGAACCGGCAGGACGGGTGCAGCGGGCGCAGCAGATAACTGTACAGATTCGGCAGCAGGTAGCGGGGCGCGGTCCGGAAGCTCATCGTCGACAGCTGCCTGGACAGGCCGAAGTCGAGCCAGGCGTCGAAGCGCAGCCGGTTGTAGACGAGGTGGGCCGCCACCAGCGCCGCGATCGGCGCCGCCGTCCAGCGCGCCGGGCGCAGCGGCGCTCGCCACGCGCGCGGCCACGGCGCCGGCGGCGCGAACGCCAGGGCGGTCAACGCGACGAAGATCGCGGCGGGCAGGATCGCGCTGGCGCGGCACGCGAACGCGCATCCCCAGGAGAGCCCCGCCAGGATGAGCAGCCGTCGTCGACCTGTCTCCTCGTCACGCAGCAGCGCCTCCAGCGCCAGCAACAAGCCGAGGAGAAGAAACGCCTGGCCGCCGGCGATCGCCGCCTCGTAGATCCCGGGCGTGGCGATCAGGTAGGGCGTCGGGTTCGCATACGCGAACACGACGACGGACAGCACGACCAGCCACGACGGCGCCCGCGGAAACAGCCGCGCCGCCATCCGCGCGATCAGCAGGGCGCCCGCGACCAGGTTGATCGTGGCAAACGCGAACAGCGGAACCTGATCGCCGACCGTGCCGTGGATCCGGAGGACGGTCTTGATGAACGCGATCGCGACCGCCGGCAGCGGCCCCCAGTAAAGGTAGTAGTGGCCGCGGTAGAGGCTGGCGTCCCAGAACCAGAGCGGTCGCCAGATCGGATCGAACGGGTTCGCCTTGGCCAGCAGCTCGGGGCGGGGCGGCACCGACAGGTAGAGGTGTCCGGAGCGGAAGCCCTCGGCGAGCAGATCGTAGTTCGCGTTCCAGGTCGGCCAGACGGTGAATCGCCCGGCCGTCACGATGGCCAGGTACGACGCCTCGATCGCGACGAGCAGCGCCGCGAACAGCAGCGCCCGGCGGTGAAGGCCGAACCATGTCGTGTCATCGGTCATGGCCATGCTTGGGTCATCGCGCGCGGGCCGGCCAAGATACACTGCCGGCGGCATGCGCCGCGTCGCCCGAATCCTGACCGCCCTTCACGCTGCGGCGTCGCGGACCAAGCTCGTGGCGGTCGGGCTGGTGGCCGTCACGCTGCTCGGCTGGACGTTGTTCGAGGTGGTGCCCCGCTACGCCGTCGAGCGGCACCGCGGGGAGGGGGTGGGGCGGCTGGATCATCCCACGTTCCTCATCGGCGACTGCGCGTACTATCGCGCAACCCTGGTCTCGCTGCTCGAAGACCGCGATCTCGACGTGGCGAACAACCTGGGCGTCGAGCGTTACTCGCTGCCCGGGAACGTCGCGCGCGGGCGTCACGGCGAGTTCTATCCCAAGCACCCGATCCTGCTCGCGGTGGTGGCGCTGCCGTTCTACGCGGTGGCGCGCGACATCGGCCTGCTCGCCTTCAACCTGGCCCAGCTGGCCGCGCTGGTGCTGGTGATGTGGATCGGGGCCCGCCGGTACGCGACGAACGAGGCGGCGCTGGCGATCGTGCTCTGGTACGCGTTCGGGACGATGTTGCGGCCCGTCGCCTACAACTTCGCGCCGGATGTGCTGTCGACGCTGCTCGTGGCGGGCGGGATCGTGGCGCTGCTCCATGGCCGCAGCGTCGCCGCGGGCGCGCTGCTCGGGTTGTCGCTGTGGGCGAAATGGACGAACGCGGTCTTCGTTCCGATCGCATTTGCGGCGGTCGCCGCGCGGCGGGACTGGCGGGCTCTGGGGCGGTTTGTCGCGGGCGCGGCGGCGCCGATCGCCTGCCTGCTGGCGCTGAACTGGCACATGTTCGGATCGCCGTTCGTGACGCCGTACGATCGGGTTCTGATCGCCGAGAACCGGCGCTGGACCATCGAGCCGTCTCACCGGACATTCTTCACGCTGCCGTTCTGGTCGGGGCTGTGGCGGCAGCTGACGGACCGCCAGGCCGGGCTGGTGGTCGCCGCGCCGCCGGTGCTGCTCGCGGTGCCGGGGCTGGTGGTGATCTTTCGGCGGGCGCGCGCCGAGGCGCTGCTGATCGGGGCGGCCTGCGTCGCGCAGCTCGCGATGTTCGCGAAGTACGAGCAGTGGAACATCTCCAGCTACGGGCCGCGATTCTTGCTGTCGGTGGTGGCGCTGTCGGCGCTGCCGGCGGCGGCGGCGCTGGGCTGGATCCTCGAGCGCGTGAGCGGGCGGTCGGGCAGGGTCGATGCGCCCGCTTAGCGGATGGTTGCGCCAGCTGCCGCGACGGCGCGCGTTGCTTCTGGTCCTCGGTTTCCTCGCGATCGAGGCGTCGTACGTCTTCTTCGTATCGGCGGGCCGGTTCACGCACTGGCCGACGTACCTCACCTTTCTCGATGATCAGGCGGACGGCTTTCGGGCGGGCCACCTTCACTTCGCGGTCGAGCCGCCGGCCGCGCTGGTGGCCCGGGCGAATCCGTTCGACCCGGCGTTGAAGCCGCTCTGGTACTGGGACGCCAGCCTCTACCGCGGCCACTACTACCTCTACTGGGGGCCGGTGCCGGCGCTGCTGCTGGCGGGCTGGAAGACGCTGTTCCGCGTCCACGCGCCCGTCGGCGACCAGTACGTCGTGTTCGCGTTGGCCAGCTTGCAGGCGCTGGCCGGCCTCCTGCTGATCGATCGGGCGCAGCGACGGCTGTTTCCGGCGCTGCCCGGCCTGTTCGTCGTGCTGGCCGCGGCGGCGTTCGCGTTCGTCAACCCGACGCCCTACAACCTGGCGCGCGCGGGCGTCTACGAGGCGGCGATCGTGGGCGGGCACGCCTTCCTGCTGACCGGCCTCCTGTTCGCGTTCGAGGCGATGTCGACGGTCGGCCGCCAGCGCTCGCGGCTGGCGGCGGCGGGCGCGTGCTGGGCGCTGGCGCTCGGGTGCCGCGCGTCGATCGCGCCCGCGATCCCGCTGCTGGTGGCGGCCACGGCCTGGCTGGTGGCCCCGCGGGGAGGCGATCCCGCCCGCTGGCGCGTGCGGGCGCAGGCGCTCGGCTGGCTCGGCACGCCGATCGCGGTCGGGGCGATCCTGCTGCTCACCTACAACAAGCTCCGGTTCGACGCCTGGTTCGACTTCGGCCGCCACTACCAGCTGACCTGGATCGCCTTCAGCTCGTCCGCGAAGTTCATCCTCGCCAACGTCTGGAGCTACGCGCTCCGGCCCGGGGCGCTCGGCTGCCGGTTCCCGTTCCTCCACGGCGTCTCGAACATCGGCGCGGCGGCGTTCCCGGGCTGGCTGCACCCGCCGGCCGGCTACGTCGTCTACGAGCCGGTCGTCGGCTGTCTGCTCGCGATCCCGTGGGCCTGGCTCGCGCCGGTGGCGGCGGTGGCGGGCGTCCGGCGGTCGTGGGTGGCCGCCCGCCGGGGCGCGGGAACGGACGCGCCGTCGGTCGCGGTGACCTGGCTGTCGATCGCCACGACCCTGGCCGCCGGCGCGAGCTTTCTGGTCCCCTTGACGCTGTTCTGGGCGACGATGCGCTTCCTCGGCGACGCGACGCCCGCGCTGACGCTGGCCGGGGCGGTCGGGTGGTGGCTCTGCTGGGCGCGCGCCGACGGGCGGCCCCGGCTGCGCCGGCTGATCGCGGCGGCCGCGGTGGTTGCGTCGCTTGCGACCGTGGGGGCCGGCGTCGCGCTCGGGTTCGAGGGCCAGTACGGGCATTTCCGCCAGCACAACCCGGCGCTGCTCGACCGCCTGGAAAAAGCCCTCACCGTTTGTTGACCGCGGAACCCTCAGAGGGTTCCGCACCTCCCGCGATGGGCTCCGGTGGGCGAAGCCCACCTACGCCCACGCGATCAACTGGGGTTTACATTGCTACGGCAGTTTGCAAGATTTCGGGCTCACCATGGCCGAACCTCCCTCGCTCGGCGCGATCAAGATCTTCGCGGACGGCGCGTCGCTGGCGTCGATGGTCGAGGCGGCGCGCGATCCGCGCATCGCCGGCTTCACCACCAATCCGACCCTGATGCGCAAGGCGGGCGTCGCCGACTACCGGGCGTTCGCGCACCAGGTGCTGGCCGCGATCCGGGACAAGCCGATCTCGTTCGAGGTGTTCGCGGACGACACCGCCGGCATGCGCCGGCAGGCGCGCGAGATCGCGTCGTGGGGTGACAACGTCTACGTGAAGGTTCCGGTCACCAACACGCGCGGCGAGCCGTCGACGGAGCTGGTCCGCGAGCTGTCGGCGGGCGGCGTCAAGCTGAACGTCACCGCGCTCTGCACGCTGGATCAGGTGCGCACCGTCGCTGGCGCGCTGGCGGGCGGAGCGCCGTCGGTGATCTCGATGTTCGCGGGGCGGATCGCGGA
>DATFXS010000280.1:0-7784 GCA_035315605.1 Polyangia bacterium | reverse complement strand
TCTGCGGTTGATGGAGCGACGCGCGCCCGCGCCCGTGCCGCCCGCCGCGCCCGCGTCGCCGCGACGGACGCCGGCGCGCGCGCTGTCGCTCGTGCCGCCGGTCCCTGCCACGCCGACTCCCGAGGGCGCGCCACGGCCCGCCGCTTCCGTCGCGCCGGTCGCGCCGCCCAAGCCCGCGCCGCCGCCGTCGACGATGCAGGTGATGACGATCCCGAGGCCGCCGCCGCTGCGAAGCGTGCCGGCGCCGCTGCCGGGGATGGTCCCCGCGCCGACGGCAGCGCTCGGATCGGCGGGCGCGGTCGTCGTCGCCGCAGCCTCGCCCGCGCAGAGCGAGCCGACGGTCGTCTCGCCCACGCCGTCGCCCGAGGCGCGCGCGCCGGGCGCCGCCTTCACGCTGCCGGCGAATCCGCTCAGCGATCTGGACGCGTCCGATCTGGCGAGCTTCATCGAGCTGACGCTGCTGGAGACCAAGGCCGCGGTCCAGGCCGCGCCGATCGCCAACAGCGGGCGCGTGGCCGCGTCCGTGCCAGCCGTCGACGCGCAAGTCACCACGGACCCCGTTCGTGCCGCGCCGGCCGCGTCCCCGCTGCGCGCGCGCGTGAATCTCGACCAGGTCCGGAGCGTGGCCCTTCGTGTCGCCCCGTACGCGGCCTGCCTGACCGTCGGGCTGGTGTTCGGTTTTGCGCTGCGGCCCAGCGCGAAGGTCGCGGTCATGGTCGGCACGCCTTCCGTGGTGACGCCGCCCCCGCCTGTGGTCGCGCCGCCGCCGCCGGTCGCGGTGGCGCCGGCGCCGCCGGTGCAAACCCCCACGACGCGCGATTGTGTGGCGCGCATTACGACGACGCCCAAGGGCGCGGCGGTGCTCTGGGGAGACCTCACGCTCGGGCCCACCCCGATCGATCGCGCGGCGGTCCCGTGCGGTAGCGCGACCGTGACGTTCCGCCGCGAACGCTACGCGGAGGCGACGCGGACGATCGCGGTCGAGCGCGGGCAGAATTCGGTCGTCACCGAGCGGCTGTACCGACCGCCCGCGCGGCTGGTGGTGACCTCGTCGCCGCCCAACGCCCTCATCAAGATGAACAAGCATCGCTTCGGCGCGGCGCCGCGCAAGATCAACACCATGCGCTTCGAGCACGTTCGCATCGAGGCGTCGCTGCCCGGCTACCAGCCGTGGAAGAAGACCGTCTACCTGAAGGACGCGGAGCCGCGGGTCGACATCACGCTGGTGCCGGTGGCAAAGCCGAGCGCGCGACGAGCGGCCGCTCAGCCGGCCGTGCGCACGGCGGCGCCGGCCGCCACGCCGATCGCGGCGCCGGCCCGTCCGCGCTGACGATCGGCGCGCGCGCCACGCGATCGGTCGCGCACGGTAGAGTCCTCGCGTGTCCGATGATGCCGAGCGACAGTACAGCCGCCTGACGTATCTCGCGTGGGGGGAGTTTCGTCGCGCCCGGCGGGCCGCGGTCCACGAACAGTGCGCTCAGTTTCACGCGGCCCTGGGGACGGACTGCACGGCCGAGCAGGCAGCGCAGGCCTTTCCGCCCCGCGCCCGCGAAGAGGCGGCGCGAGCGGCCAAGGCGATCAGGGCCTTCGAAGCGGCGATAGGAGCGAGGACGGGCGCCCCTCCGTCGCACGTCTACCTTCCGGACAGGCAGCCCTGGTGGCGCCGTCGCGACAAGGGCGCCCCGACGTACACAGTCAGTACTTTTGCCGTCGGGATCGAGACGCACTTCACGGGATCGCTGGCTGCCCAGGACGCCGCGGTCGAAGCGGCGGACGCGCTCGGCAAGCTCCTCACCGCGCTCGGTGCCAGGCAGGTCGGAACCAGCTGGATGGACTGACCGAGCGCGGGTTCAAGCCGCGAAGGCCACGAGGCCGGCGGCGATCGCGAGGAAGATCCTGGCGAGGTGATTCGGGAGCCGCATCGGCTCTATCCCCTGTCCATGCAATGGCGGCGGGCGGCGCGGAGCTTCAACCCGGCGCGCCCGAAAAATTGCCACGCGAGGAGGGATCCCGGGACGGGGCCGAGGGCATAGCACCCGTATCCCGTAGGCAGAAAACGAGATAACGGCAGAAATGAGAAGATCGGCAACGGAGGAGGTCTGGTTCCTGACCGGAAGCCAGGACCTTTACGGCCAGGAGACGCTGAACCAGGTGGCCGAGCACTCGCGCCAGATCGCGGCGCACCTCGACCAGGTGTTGCCGGTCCGGGTGGTCTGGAAGCCGACGCTCAAGGCGCCGGAGGCAATCACGGCGATCTGCCTCGAGGCCAACGCGGCGCCCGACTGCGTCGGCGTGATCACCTGGATGCACACCTTCTCGCCGGCGAAGATGTGGGTGAACGGTCTCAACCAGCTGGCGAAGCCGCTGGCGCACCTGCACACGCAGTTCAACCGCGAGCTGCCGTGGTCGCAGATCGATATGGGGTTCATGAACTTGAACCAGTCGGCCCACGGCGACCGCGAGTACGGATTCATCCTGGCGCGGCTGCGGCTGGACCGGAAGATCGTGGTCGGCCACTGGCAGGACAGCGAGGTCAGCGCCGATCTCGATTCGTGGTCGCGCGTCGCGTGCGCGGTCGCCGAGTCGCGCAAGCTGAAGATCGTCCGCTTCGGCGGCATGAACATGCGCGAGGTCGCGGTGACGGGCGGCGACCGGCTGGAGGCGCAGATCCAGCTCGGGTGGGCGACCAACGGCTACGGCGTCGGCGATCTGGTGGCGCGCATCGCGGAAGTCCGGGACGCGGAGGTCACCCGGCTGGTCGAGGAGTACGAGGCGACGTACGCGATCGTCCCGGAGCTGCGCCGGGGCGGCGACCGGCGCGAGAGCCTGCGCTACGCCGCCCGGCAGGAGATCGGGATCCGGGCTTTTCTCGCCTCCGGCGGATACGGCGCGTTCACGACGACGTTCGAGGATCTGCACGGCCTTCACCAGCTGCCCGGGCTGGCCGTCCAGCGCCTGATGGCGGACGGCTACGGCTTCGGCGCCGAGGGCGACTGGAAAGCGGCCGGGCTCGTTCGCCTGATGAAGGTGATCGCGGGCGGGCGCAGCGGCGGCGTTTCGTTCATGGAGGACTACACGTATCACCTGGTCCACGGCCAGGAGACGATCCTCGGCGCGCACATGCTGGAGATCTGCCCGTCGATCGCCGACGGCGCCGACGGGAAGCCGTCGCTGGAGATTCATCCCCTTTCGATCGGCGGCAAGGGCGACCCGTGCCGGCTGGTCTTCAACGCGGCGCCGGGCCCGTCGGTCGCCGCGTCGATCGTCGACATGGGCGGGCGGATGCGGATGGTCGTGCAGGAGATGGACGCGATCAAGGCCGAGCACGCGATGCCGAAGCTGCCGGTGGCGCGCGCGCTGTACGTGCCGCGGCCTGACTTCCGGCGCGGCTGCCACGCCTGGCTGCTGGCGGGCGGGGCGCACCACACCTCGTTCAGCCAGGCGGTCACCGGCGCGGAGCTCGCCGACCTGGCCGGCATGCTCGGCATCGAGTGCGTGCGCATCGGAAGCGACACCGACCTCGCGGCGCTGAAGAACGAGCTGCGCTGGAACGACGCCGCGTATCGATTGGGTCTGTAAGCGCGAAAGGAGCACATGCAACGAGCGGTGCTGTTGTTGGGACTATCGGGACTGTTCGCGACGGGTTTTCCGTCGACGCACGCCTTCGCCCAGGAATCGACCGACGCCGATGCCCAGCACAACACGGAAGAGCCGAAAGCAGCGGAACAGCCCGCGCCGGTTCTGACGCCGGCGCCCGCGGTCGTCGCGCCCGCGCCGGCCGCCGTGCCGCCGCCCGCGCCGAAGTTCGGCGATCTCTCGGTGACCGGCTATTTCCGGGGCGGCTTCGGCGCCAGCAACCGGAAGGGGCGCATGACTTGCTTCGCGCTCGCCAACCCGGCGGGCCTGATCTCGAAGTGGAGGCTCGGCAACGAGTGCGAGGTCTGGTCCGAGACGCACTTCACGATGGTGACCTTCGTGGGCGACGACGGCGCGGTCGCGCGCCTGCACGTCATGCCGACCATCTACATACCGATCCGGGACCTCGGTTTTTCTCCGGCCGGCGCCGTCAACTCGCCCGCCGTCATGTCGACCTCGACGGGCGCGGTGCTGTACCTGCCCAATCTGTACGTCGACATCACGGGCATTCCCTGGCTCGCCGGAGGGACGGTCTGGGCGGGGACGCGCTACTACAAGCGCGAATCGATCTACATCAGCGACTTCTTCTACTGGAACCCGTCCGGCGTCGGCGCCGGAATCGAGGACATCAACATCGGCAAGGATCTGCGTCTCAGCTATGCGGCGTTCGCCGTCGACGGCGAGCCGGGCACACCGATGGACATGACGTCGCCGCCGTTTCCCAGCCAGGTCGACTTCGGCGTCCGCAACGACGTGCAGCTGCGCGGGATCAAGCCGTGGGCGAGCGGTGAGCTCCAGCTCGGTGCCCAGGGCATCATCAGTTACAGCAACAATCCCGTCTCCCACAACGGGTACGGCTTCACCTTGCAGTTCGTGCAGAAGGTGCTGGGCGGCGACAACAAGGTCGCCGTGCAGTACGGGCGGGGCGGGGGGACGGGCTTCGGAACGCTGGCGCGTTTTTACTATCCCGACTTCTCCGTCACCCACGATCTCAGCGAATGGCGGTTCCGCGGCCTCGACGTGCTGACGATCCAGCCGCTCGACTGGCTCGGCTCGCAGGTGGCGTTCGTCTACCAGCACGACGGCAATTTCCTCGGCAATCCCGGATTCACGACCAACTGGATCTCGGCCGGCGGGCGCGTGGGCGTCGCGGTCGCCCGCCACGTCAAGGTGCTGGGCGAGGCCGGCTACGACCAGGTGACGAAGAGCAACGGAGCACCCCGACAGTATCTGACCAAGCTGACCGGCGCCGTGGCGATCACGGCGGACCGGGGATTCTGGACCCGCCCGGAGATCCGCCTGTTCGCCACCTTTGCGGCCTGGAACCAGGCGGCGGCGATCGCCGGCGTCGATTCCGGCCGGATCTACACCGACGTCTACACGGACCCGATGACCGGCAATCCGCTCTACTTGAACGGCGCCATCTTCGGCATCCAGGCCGAGACGTGGTGGTAGCGTCGTGCCGCCGCGCCGCGCGCTGACGGCCGGGCTGCTGGCGCTGGCGTCGTGTGGGGGCGCGCCGGCGCCGTCGACCGTCAACGTGTCGGTCGACGCGACGGCCGTAGGAACGCCGCTCGAACGCGTCTGGGCGTTTCACGGCTACGACGAGATCAATGACACGACCACGCCCGAAGGACAGGCGTTGCTCGCCGCGCTCGCGGCCGCGCACACCGCGCCCGTGCACGTGCGCAACCACTTTCTTCTCAACACCGGCGACGGCACCCCGGCGATGAAGTGGGGATCGACGAACGTCTACACCGAGGACGCGGCCGGCAACCCGATCTACGACTGGACGCTGACCGACGGGATCCTGGACACCGTCACCGCGGCCGGCGCATTTCCTTTCGTCGAGATCGGGTTCATGCCCGAGGCGCTGTCGACGCATCCGACTCCGTACCGCAACTCCAGCACCACCGCCCTGAACGGCGGATGCTTCTATCCGCCGACCGACTACGCGAAGTGGGCGGGCCTCGTCCGCGCCTGGGCGATGCACGCCGACGGGCGCTATCCGAACGTCGCGGCCAGCTGGCCGTGGGAGCTGTGGAACGAACCCGACAGCGCGTACTGGCACGGCAGCTTCGCCGACTACGCGACGCTTTACGACTACACGGAATCTGCGCTGCACGCCGTGATCCCGGACGCAGCGCTGGGCGGCCCGGCGGTGGTCAGCCCCGACGGCGACTTCCTGCCGCAGTTCCTCGAGCACTGCGCGACCGGCACCAACGCCGTCACGGGCAGCGCCGGGACGCGTCTGGATCTCGTCACCTTTCACGCGAAGGGCGGCGTCGCGATCAGCGACGGCCACGTCGAGATGGACCTCGGCAACCAGCTGCGGCTTCACCGATCCGGCTTCGCCGCGGTCGCCGCGTACCCGCAATTCGCGCAGACGCCCATCTACATCACGGAGGCCGATCCCGACGGCTGCGCGGCCTGTCCGCCCAGCGACGTCCCCGGCGCCGCGTACCGCAACTCGCCCGCGTACGGCGCGTACGAGATCGCGATGATGAAGCACACCCTCGAGCTGGAGGCCGAGGTGGGCGTGAGGCTGGGCGGCGTGCTGACGTGGGCGTTCACGTTTCCCGGCACGCCCTATTTCGCCGGGTACCGCGCCCTCGCCACCAACGGCATCAACTTGCCGGTCCTGAGCGCGTTCGAGCTGCTCGGCCGCCTCGACGGGACGCGATTGCCGCTGACCAGCAGCGGGGCGCGCGCGCTGGACGACATTCTCTCCGGCGGCGTGCGGGGCGCGCCGGACGTCGACGGCATCGCGACGCTCGACGGGGCCGCCATCCAGGTCCTGGTGTGGAACTATCACGACGAGATCGTCGCCGCCGCGGCCACACCGGTGCACCTGGCGATCACGATGCCGGCGGGCTTCGGCTCCGCCGCGCGCGTGTCGCATCTGCGCGTCGACGAGTCGCACGGCGACGCGTACACCGTCTGGGTGTCGCAGGGCATGCCGCCGAGCCCGTCGGCGGCCGAGATCGCGGCGCTGCAGCAGGCGATGCATCCCGCGCCGCTGGCTCCCGACACCACGGTCGCGGTGGGGGCGGACGGCGTGGTCGCGCTCGATTTCGAACTGCCCCGCTTCGGCGTCTCGCTGGTGACGATCGCGCCGCAATGACGGCCCAAGTTCGCATTTTCTGAAAGATCTCATTTTCTGTCGTGCGGGGGTGATCCTGGGTCGGGCCCGAGGGCATAGACGCCACATGAAGGTCCAATCTGCGTTTCTTGCACTGGCGATCGCATTCGGAATGATTTCAGGGGGCTGCAGCTCCGGGACGGGCGGCGCGGGCACCGGCGGCAGCTCCAGCGGCGGCGCCGGCCCGGGCACCGGCGGCACGACCGGCAGCGGGGGAACGGGACCTTCCTGCCAGAACGTGTCGCCCTGCGGCGGCAGCGTGGACGGAACCTGGACCGTGATGTCCTCGTGCCTGACGGTCAATGGGACGGTCGATCCGTCCTGGCTCGGTCTCGATCCGCGCACCTGCAACAGCGTGTCGATCTCCGGCTCGCTGAGCGTGAGCGGAACCTTCACGGCCGCGGGCGGGACGTACACGGACGCGACGCACACGACCGGCACGCCGCGGCTGGACCTCGCGGCGGGCTGTCTGATGCTCTCGGGAACCAAGGTGGACTGCGCCGGGATCCAGCGGACGATCTCGGGCGCGACCTGCGCGAGCGCAACAGGCGGCGGGTGCACCTGCACGTTGACCGTCGACCAGATGGGCGGAATCGGCGTGATCTCGAATGGGCCGTCGAAGAGCGACCACTACGCGACCGCCGGCAACGTCGTCACGCTGACGACCGACGCCGGCAATGAGAACTACGCGTACTGCGTCGCCGGAAGCCAGATGACCTGGACACCGCAGAGCGCGACGCTGCCGATCATGGGGACGATCGTGCTCGCCACGGCCGGCGGCACGGGCGGCACCACGGGCGCGGGCGGCGCGGCCGGCACGGGCGGCACGACGGGAGCCGGTGGCGCGGGCGGGACCGGCGGCTCCTCGGCGGGTGCCGGCGGTTCGTCGACTGGCGGCCGCGGCGGGACGATGGCCGCTGCCGGCGCCTCGGGTACGGCCGGTCGCGGCGGCGCGGGCGGAACCGGCGGCGGCGCTGCGGGTCGCGGCGGCACGACCGGAACCGGC
>DATFXS010000279.1:0-11355 GCA_035315605.1 Polyangia bacterium | reverse complement strand
GCTGGCCCGCCACGCCGGCATCGCGCACGAATACGTGATCGCCTGGAGCTGGCTGCGCTGGCCGGTGACCGCGCTGGTCATCATGCTGTGCGCGGCGCTCGGGTATTACCTGCTCCCCGACGTCAGGCAGAAATTCAGGTTCATCACGCCGGGATCTGTGCTGGGGACGCTGGCCTGGCTGGTGGCGACGTGGGGCTTCTCCCAGTACGTGGCGCACTTCGGCAGCTACAACGTCACCTACGGATCGATCGGCGGCGTGATCGTGCTACTGACCTGGCTGTACATCAGCGGCTTCATCTTTCTGATGGGCGGCGAGATGAACGCGATCATCGAGCACGCATCGCCGGAGGGGAAGGACGCCGGCGCGCGCGCGCCCGGTCAGGCCCCGCCGCCGAAGAGCGAACGGCCCAGCGCCGTCCCGGTGGGCGCCGCGGACAACGCCGCCGCGGCGGCCCGTTCGAAAGGTGGCCTTCACCCGGAACCTCGGGGCGCGCACCGGTGAAACGCGCCCACCGACACCCACAGCGCTGACCGTCAAAGAGTGAACACTGCGGCGAATCGCTGACGGTGGGCGTGACCCGGACCTCAGGCTTTTCGCCACCTTGCGGCCTGGGATGGGATTTGCACCGCATCGGCCGTCATGGCGATGAACAAATTCCTGACGGGTGGTGCGTTGACGGTTGCTCTCCTCGGCTGCGGCGGGGTCAGCGGGATCCCGATCGAGAAGACGGCGACCGACTTCGCCCAGGCGATCTGCACCAGCGCCTACAAATGCTGCACGATGCAGCAGCTGATGAACAACAGCTCCGCGGGGACGACCGAGCCGGAGTGCGAGATGAAGACGGCCGACGACTTCCGCAAGACGCTGCAGAACATGCAGACATCGGACACCGCGGGGCGCGCGAAATACGATCAGGCGCAGGTCGACATGTGTCTGGCGGCGCTGCGCGCGGCGACCTGCCCGGACCTGACGATGATCTACAACATCCATCAGATCCCGGCCTGCAACTCGACGTTCATGACGCCGCTGGTGGCCGCCGGCGGCGACTGCCAGAACGACTTCGAGTGCATCGGCGGCGTCTGCCAGAAGCCGATGAACTCTGTGGACGGCGTCTGCGTCGCCGGCAACCTGCCGGGCGCCACCTGCAGTGACCAGAACCGCTGTTCGGCGGATCTGATCTGCGACGGCCGAAATACGACGAACGATGCGAGCGATGACATCTGCGTCGCCCAGCAGGAGAACGGCGCGACCTGCATCGACGGCTGGAACTGCAAGAGCCGCAACTGCGTCGCGGACAGCACGGGCGCGCTGACCTGCCAGGCGCAGACCGCCGCCCAGTGCTTCTACGGCGGCGGCTGCTCGGCGGCGGGCGGGCGACCCGGTTTCGGTGCGCTGCTGGTGATGGGCCTGTTCACGGCCGTCGCGCTGCTGCGCGGCCGGCGCGCGCAGCGCCAGCGGATCAAGTGATAACGTACGTGGCTTGAACCGCCGCGCCGCGCTTTCACTCCCCGTCCTCGTCTGCACCTTGTCCGGAGCTGCCTGGGCGGGCGATGGCAAGGCGTGCCTCGAGGGCGTGGTCAAGGCCTGCGTCGAGATCGGGACGGCCGTCGCGAACGACGAGCCAGCCGTCGGTGACATGGCCGATCTGCGCGCGGCGTGCGAGAAGAACGACGAGACGGCGTGCGCCGGCCTGCTGCGCGAGCAGATCAAGGAGGGCTGCCGTCACGGGAAGGAGGCGGCCTGCCGGGTGCTCGGCGAGGGCGAGGCGCGCGCGAGCGCCGAGGAGGCCGAGCCGACGACAGAGACGCTGGAGGCCGGCTGCAAGACGAAGAGTCAGCCGGCCTGCGTCGACCTGGCGGTTCGAATCCTGAAGCAGAACCCATCGAAGCTGGACGAGAAGCGCGCGCTGGCGCTGCTGGATCGCAGCTGCAAGGCCGGCGTCGGCGACGGGTGCGCGCACCTGGGCATGGTCCTGGTCTTCAGCAGCAAGGCGGGCGACTCGAAGCGCGGCCTGAAGATGATGAAGCGCGCCTGCGACCTGGGATCGAAGGCGGGGTGCGCCTTCCAGCGCAACTTCCAACCGCCGCCGCAGCCGAAGCTGATGAAGCCGGGCGAGATGCCGCGCGGGTCCGGCATCCTCCAGACGGACGACGTCGGTCAGGTCATGAAGAACCTGGCCAAGGTGGGCAAGCTGCTCAAGCAGAATTGCGATCTCGGCTACGCCGACGCATGCGCCGAGCTCCGCGAAAATGACGACGCCGATCCGAGCCAGGAGAAGAGCCTCTCCCCCGCGGAGCTGACCGAGAAGATCCGCAAGCTGGAGAAGCAGGCCGCGGCCGGCCCGGCCCGCAGGAAGTGACCTAGATTGTCCAGGTGCCGGAGGCGGGGCCCCACGGGATCGCGACGCGCCCGAACGATCCGCCGTCGAACCAGATCGTGCCCTCCAGCCTGTAAGGAATCGCGAAGCTCGGGGCGCGGCCTTGCTGCAGCTCATTGACCGACTGCTCGGCGAGCTGGCGCATCACGCGCAGGATCTGGGCGGGCGCCAGCGAGAAGCGGGCGACGACGTCGATCTCGCTCGACGCGGCGACCGTCGGGGCCGTGAACGAGGGCGGCTGGCCGGCCGCAGCCGCCAGACCGTTCGACACCATCAGGCCGACGGCCGCGTTGGCGAAGTCGTTGAGCGAGCGGATGTCGCGCGACGACGCCTGGCAGGCGGTGGCAGGGTCCTGCGCCGGGCAGGTGCCGGGAGCCCCCGGGCACAGCTGCACGCAGGTGGCGCCGGTCTGCTCGTTCGAGGCGCCCGGGTAGACGGTGACGGCGGCCAGCAGCGTCGCCAGCGGCAGCGGGATCTCGTTGGGGTTCTGGATCTTGAGGCGCGCGTCGAACGCGATCGTCATCGATTCGGCCGACGGCCGGGCGCCGAACAGGCCCTGACAGAGCAACGTCGCGCCGCCGAGCGGGACCTTCACCAGGTCGGGGCAATAGGTGGCGGCCAGCTGCTGGCGCGACGGCGCGCTGACCAGCGTCGCCCCCGTGAAGGTGATCGACGGCGGCTTGATGCCCGGCCCGATCGCCGCCAGGTCCTGCAGCGGAATGCACGCGGTCGCCATCGCGCCGATGCCGACGATCCACGTGAGCGACCGCACCGGCGGCAGCATAACAGCGATCGTTGCGACCGGGCCGCTACAACCGCGACGCGTAGTCGGTGGCCATCTGGTCGTAGATCGGCATGTCGGCGCCGGCGACCCAGTTGGATCCGGAGCGCGTCCAGAGCGTGCTCGGCTGCCAGTTGAACGTGCCGACGCCGCGGTTGTTGGGCAGGTTCCAGATGACGTCGTTGGCGGCGCGCTGCGAGGTGCTGTACTCCGCGATCATGAACTTCAGGTTCGGGAACATGCTGGCCAGCATCGTGAACGTGTTCTGCCAGTCGGACGGCTGGCCCTGCGTGTTCGTGTAGCAGGACTCGCCGAAGACGTCGAACGGCACGCCGCGGGTCATCGCGTTCATGATGAAGTTGCGGCTGGAGGCGAGGTCGTTGCCGCGATCGAGGTGCAGCGAGATCACGATGCCGGTGTCGACATCCTTGACGCCCTTGACGCCCGCGTTCAGCAGCATGCCCAGGTTGCCCCAGCCGCCCGCGGGCGGACCGCCGGCGGGCGGCGCCCCGCCGTCGGTGGACGAATAGAGGTAGAGGGCGCCGTTGACCGCGTTGTATCCGGCGGTGCCCGCGAAGGGCAGGCCGCCGCTGTCGCACTTGTGAATCAGGATGCCGGGCGTCTCCTCGTTTCCGATCTGCACCATGTCGGGGCGCGCGCCGCCCGCGATCAGCTTGGTGATCGCGTCCGCCGTGTAGTCGTGAACCGCCGTCGCGAGATCCGCGATCGTCGTGTACGTTTGCCACGCGACCGGAACGCACTGCTTGCCCGGGTCGGCCCAGTTGTCGCTGTAGTGGAAGTCGACCAGCAACCCCATGCCGGCGTCTTTCACTTGCTTGCCGAACGCCACGGTGTGCGTGATGTCGTCGTAGCCGTTCATCTTGTCGTAACCGTCCGCCGCTTTCGGATCGACGAACGTGCGCAGCCGGACGTAGTTGAAGCCGTGCATCTTCATCAGCGTCAGCAGGCTGGCGCGCGAGGTGTCGGCCTGCGTCTCGACGCTGGTGATGTCGGCGCCGATGTAATAGCTGAAGGGGAGATTGCTGGTGCCGCCGCTGCCCGTCGTGCCGCCGGCGCCGCCGCGTCCCGCCGCGCCCGCGGTGCCGCCCGTGCCGCCGGCACCACCACGTCCCGCCGCGCCGGCCACGCCACCCGTGCCACCCGCACCGCCTCGGCCGGCGGCGCCGCCCGTGCCCCCGCGTCCACCCGTTCCTCCGCCGCTCATCGTGCCGCCGGTGCCGCCGCTGCCGCCGCCGCCCGAGCCGGCCACGCTGCCGCCGGTGCCGCTCGTTCCGCCGACGCCGATCGATCCGCCGACGCCGATCGTACCGGCGATGCCGCCGGCTCCGCCCTTGGCTGTCGCTCCGGCGGCGCCGATGACGCTGAACGTGCCGGCCCCGCCGCCCGAGCCACCCATCGTGCCGCCCGCTCCGGCCGCGCCAGACGAGCCGCCGCTGCCGGCGCTGCCGCCCGTCGTGCCGCTGCTGCCCGTGGTGCCGCCCGCGCCGGTCGAGCCGCCGCAACCGAGCAGCCCGGCAATCGAGACTATGTAAAGGACGCGCTTCACAGCCTGCTAGCGTAGTCGATCTTCATCTGGTCGTAGAGCGCCATGTCGGGCTGCGCCGTGTAGCTGGTGCCCGAGCGGCGCAGCAGATCGTGACCGGTGTTCCAGGCGCCCTGCGTCGTCGGCTCCCAGTTGAACGTGCCGACGCCGCGGTTGCTGGGCAGGTTGAAGATCATGTCGTTGGCGGCCTTCTGCTCGGGGCCGTACTCGGCGATCATGAACTTCATGTTGGGGAACATGCTGGCCAGCATGGTGAACGTGTTCATCCACGCCGACGGCTGGCCCTGGTAAGCCGTGTAGCAGGACTCGCCGAAGACGTCGAACTGCACGCCCTGCGTGGTCGCGTTGTTGATGAAGTTGCGGCTGGACGTCAGGTCGTTGCCGCGATCCAGGTGCATCGCGATCACGATCCCGCTGTCGACTTCCTTCACGCCCGCGACGCCCGCCTTCAGCAGCATGCCGAGGTTGGTCCAGTTCGAGATGCTGCCCGTGACCGGGTTGTTCATGCCGGAGATCGGCTGGCCGCCGCTGTCGCAGCGGTGAATCAGCATGCCGGGTGTGATCTCGTTGCCGATCTGGACCATGTCGGGCCGCGCGCCGCCCGCGATCATCGTTTGGATGGAAGCCTTCGTGTAGTCGTGCACCGCGGTCGCGAGGTCGGCGATCGTCGTGTACGTCTGCCACGCGACCGGGACGCACTGCTTGCCCGGGTCGGCCCAGTTGTCGCTGTAATGAAAGTCGAGCAGCAGGCCCATTCCGGCGTCCTTCACCTGCTTGCCGAACGACGCTGTATGCGCGATGTCGTCGTAGCCGTTGTTCTTGTCGTAGCCGTCGGAGGCCTTCGGGTCGACGAATGTCCTTAGCCGGATGTAGTTGAAGCCGTGCGATTGCATGATCGACAGCAGCGTCGCCCGCGTCGTCGTGGATTGCGTCTCCTGATCGGTGACGTCGGCGCCGATGTAGTAGCTGAAGGGGAGGGTGCTGGTGCCGCTGCCGCCCGTGCCCGTCGTCCCCGCGGCGCCGCCTGTGCCCGCGCTGCCGCCGCCGGTTCCTCCGCGGCCTGCCGCGCCGCCGGTGCCGCCCGCACCGCCACGACCGGTCGAGCCGCCAGCGCCCGCGTTGCTCCCGCCCGTACCGGGGGTTCCTCCGCCCGTGCCGCCTGTGGTGCCGGCCGCACCCGCGGTCCCCGCCTCGCCAGATGTGCCCCCAACCCCGGTCGTGCCGCCCGTTCCGCTGCCGCCGCTTCCGGTCGTCCCCGCGCTGCCGCCGGCGCCCGCGCTGCCGCTGGCGCCCGCGCTGCCGGGCGTTCCGCTGGATCCCGCGGCGCCGCTCGAGCCACCGGGCTCCGAGCCGGCGCAACCGATGAGAATTCCGGCGCTCAAGACAAGATAGGCACGCCTCATCATTTCTACAGTTGCGCGCCGGGCGTCGAACCGATCATGATTTTTTTGCTTTTGTTTACGATTTCATGCGGGGCGGCGAAGAGCCCCCACCCGATTCGGACACCTGGCGGCGCACCTGCGACGAACCGGTGTCCATCGATCAGCTCCGCGCGATGACTGCCGCCGAGGCGCTCGAGCTCGTCGGGCCCGTCGGTCTGGACGAGGTCTACGAGAAGGATCCTTCAGCGTCGCCTGGCGCGACAGCCGCTGGGGCCCGTACCGCTGAAAACTCCACGCGAATTAAATTGACACGGGACATCTGTTCCGTACGATACGTGTGTTCAGTGCACACCGGCGGAGGCACAACATGGGCTCGTTGACGTTGGTTCGCGACGACACGCGCGGCGCCCTGACGGATCGCCAGCGCGAGATCCTCGACTTCATCACGCAGTCCATCCGCGAGCGCGGCTACCCGCCGACCCTCCGCGAGATCGGCCTGCACTTCGGCATCAAATCGACGAACGGCGTGAACGATCACCTGCGCGCGCTCGAGAAGAAGGGCTACCTGCAGCGCGAGGACCTGAAGTCGCGCGCGCTGCGGCCGGTCGGCGCCCGCGGGCCGATGCGCGCGCCCAGCCGCGAAGAGGACATGGTCGACGTGCCGCTGGTCGGGCGCGTCGCTGCCGGCGCGCCGTTGCTCGCCGTCGAGAACATCGAAGACACCGTGAAGGTCGACCGTTTCTTCATCGGCCAGACGCGCGAAGTCTTCGCGCTGCGCGTGAAGGGCGATTCGATGATCGAGGACGGCATCTTCGATGGCGACTTCATCTTCGTGCGCAAGCAGCTGCACGCCAACCGCGGCGACATCGTCGTCGCGATGATCGAGGACGAGGCGACGGTGAAGCGTTACTACCCTGAAGGGGACACGATCCGCTTCCAGCCGGCGAACAGCCAGATGCAGCCGATCCTCGTCCGTAAGCGCGACTTCAAGAGCGTGAACCTGATTGGGATCGTGGTAGGCGTTTACCGCAAAATGCGCGTGTGATCGAGATCGCGGGAATCGCCCGTCTCCCGGCGCCTTATATAGATGCCCATGCTACGCTGAGGCCTCCATGTCGCAGCGGCCTGCCTCACGCGCGCGCGGGTTTTTGTCGCGCGGCGCGCTGCTGTCGCTGCTGCTGCACGTCCACCTGCTGACGCCGATCGGCCTGGCGGCCTGGATTTACGGGGGGCGCCAGCAGGCGGCGCGGGAGGCGCAGCGCGCGCAAGAGGTCGACGTCGAGTTCAAGGACGTGACCGCGGCCGAGCTGCCGAAGGACCTGCCGCCGATCGAGCCGCTGCCGGATCAGCTGGCGCCGCCCAAGCCTCCGACGCCACGTGCAGAGCGCCGCAAGCTCGAGAAGAAGGAAGCGCCGAAGCCTCAGCCCGAGGAGAAGCTCGCCGACAAGCTCGAGAAGCCGAAGCCCGAGCCCGAGGTGGTCGTTCCGCCGCTGCCGCCGATGCCCAAGCCGGAGCGGAAGGACCACGAGAAGATGGTCGACATCGACGTCGACAAGGAGTCCGCGCCGAGGCCCGACGCGAAATATCTGGCGGAGAAGAACAGCCACGCCGACGTCGAGACCCGCGCCACCGACACGAATCTTCAGAAGGCGCAGAAGGGCGAGGGCGCCGCGTCCGACAAGTCCGAGCGCGACGACGCCGAGCCGGGCGCGGACAAGCAGAAGATCGCCGAGCTCGAGGACAAGAAGTCGATGCTGGGCCGCAAGGCCCCCGACGTCACCCCGCACGACAACCCGGAGGTGGCCTCGAAGGACGCGGATCGCAAGAAGTCGCTGCTCGCGCTGCGCGATCCCGCCAAGCAGACCCACGAGCTGACGCCCGAGACCGCGGACATGTCGCTGCCGCACGCCGCCGACGGCGCGGTCGCGCAGCCGCGGCCGCCCGTGCGCGGCGCCAACAGCGATCCGTCGCGCCAGGCGAACGGCGAGCGCGTCAAGCTGGCCCTGTCGGAGAAGGAATTCGAATACCTGTTTGGCGCGGACGCCGAGGCCGAGCGTCGCCTCGCGCAGACGCAGAAGTCGTCCCGTTTCGGAAAATTCCAGCAGAACACCGCCCGCGTGCGCGCCGCGCTGGAGAACTTCATCCCCGAGGTCAAACCGGGCAACCAGACCGCGCTGAACACGCGCGCGGCGCCGTTCGCCGCGTACATCGCCAAGATGCACCGGAGCATCCACAAGCTGTGGGGCTTCGGCGCGCTGGAAGACTGGGAAGAGCTGTCGGGCTCGAGCCCGCTCAACAACCCGAACCTTTCGACCACGCTGGAGATGGTGCTGAACCGCGACGGCACCGTCGACAAGGTGACGGTCGTGCGCGCGTCCGGCTACCTGCCGTTCGATGCGGCGGCGATCGACGTCGCGTTCAACGCCGGTCCCTATCCGGATCCGCCGAAGGCGATCCGGTCGGCCAACGGCAAGATCTACGTCCACTGGCAGTTCCACCGCGACGAGCGCCAGTGCGCGACGTCGGGCGTCGACTACTTCATCCTCGACAATCCGCCGGCGGGGGCCGACAAGCCGGCCATCCCCGACGCCCCGTCCGAAGGTCCGCGGCCGGTCGCCGGGCGGACCGCCCCGGGCGGGGGCGGCTCGGGCGCGGCGGCGGGAATCCCGGGCTCAGGCTCGAACATCTCCGTGCCGCCGCAAGCCGTGTCGCCCACGACAGCGAACAACGGCGGGCTGCGCCGCCTGCGCCGCTTCGACGACAAGAACCACGCCGCCAAGATGCAGCGCCTGGACGAAGAGGTCGCGATGGCCGAGGAGCGCGACGGCACCGCGTCTGCGCCGCCTTCGTCCGCCCCGTCGACGCCCCCACCCGGCTCGCCCAAGGCGCGCGGCGCCGACCCGGCCGCGCGCGCCGTCGCCGAGCACTGGTTCAAGGCGCTGGCCGGCGGCAACGCCGCGGCGATGGCGGCGATGGCCACGCTGCCGTTCAAGACGTCCGGCAAGGATGTGACCAAGAAGGCCGCGCTGACCGCGATGCTGTCCGACCTGGCCGGCGAGGAGAAGTCGTCGCGGCCGCCGTCGGTCGACATCTACACGACCGCGGGCTTGCGCGCCGCCATCGGCAAGTTGCCCGCCAACGTCGACGACGGCAGCGGCGAGCAGCTGTACGCGCTGGCGGCGACCGGCCCGCGCGACGCGCTGATCCTGATCCTCGCCAAGCGCGACGGCGACTGGAAGCCGGTCGGCCTCGTTCGGCGATGAGGCCGGCCCCGGTGTCTGACCGCTCTCGCGGCGATCCGGGCGCGGAGCCCGTTCACACCAGCCGGTACCCGCAGACGCAGGTGAAGGTCAGGTTCGAATTGGACTGATTGCATTTCGGGCAGGTCCATTTCGCGCCGGGGTTCTCGACCTTGTAGACGCGCCTGTTCTGGAGCGGCGTGACGTCCTGGCCGCCGCCCAGGTTCACGATGACGGACTGGATGGTGCGGATCGGTCCCCACGGCAGCCCCCACCACCCGAGCAGCAACGAAAGCAGCGAATAGAGCAGCGCCCGGGTCCAGTCGTTCTTCCCGGCCCTGACGGCGATCGGATCGGAATGACCGTAGTACGTCAGGAAGCCGATCGAGACGGCGTAACGGTAGATGACGTATGTTTCGGCCAGGTCGTCGGGTGGCGCCGTCTCCAGCGCCGCCGCCGGCGGTGTGTACGGGTTGGGCGCCTCGCGGTAGTCGTCCGCCATGATCTGGCTCCTGCGTCAGCGCAGCTCGACCTGCGCGACGTGGCGCAGGTTGAGGAAGTTCACCAAGAAGTGCGCGACGACCGGGCCGGTCAGATCGCCGGTCCACTTGTACATCGCCCCGAAGAGCAGGCCGATCGCGAACGAGCTGGCGGTCCACGGCAGGTGACGCGCCTTGGGGCCGATGTGCAGGAGGGCGAAGATGGCGCTCGACCCGAGGATGCCGATCGCCGGCAGCATCGCGCCGCGGAAGAACATCTCCTCGCCGAACGACGACGCCACGGCGAGCACGACGATCTCGACGTCGGTCAGCGGGAACAATAGATGCCGCAGCTCGCGGTGCAGCGACCGCGCCCATTCGAAACGGTACAGCGCCATCCGCGACGCGAAGACGATCAGCAGCCCGGCCGCCAGGCCGCTGAGAATTCCGGTAACCACGGCCGGGTCGCGACCAGGGAGGTGCCAGATGTTGGGCTGGCCGCGCAGGCCACCCCAGCCGAGCGCCGCCGCTCCGAGGCCGAGGTAGACGACCATGACCAGCGCTGGTCGCGACCAGCTAGAGCCGCGGGACCACACGCTTTCCGACCCGATTCATGGCTTCCTGACTACCCGTACCATGGTTCTGCCGCGGCGCGGCCCCGAACTTTGAGGCGCGTCGCGGCGCGGCCGCGGCCCCCGGAGGTCGGCCTGAGGCGGTCCAAGGGGAACCTGCCCGACGCGTCGCGCTGAGGCATAAGCAATCGTTTTTACGGAACTTTTTTACCTCGTGCGGCGGAATATTTTCGTCCCGGTTTTAGCGGGAACGCCTCCCGGACGCATGGTAAACGGAGGGTCGGGCCATGGCAGTCGCGGCACTCAAGGCACGGCATCGAGCGTCGCGGGCCAGCCTGCTCCCCGACACCGTCGTGCGTGAGGTCGGACAGCAGAAGCTGCTGGCGACCCGCATCTGCGATCTCAACCTGCGGCCGGAAGGGACGCTCGCCGAGTGTGTCGAGGAGGTGATCGGCGAGCTCCAGCGCAAGGGGATCACGTTCATGCCCGCTTATTATCTGGGCGACGACGACTTCTGGACCGCGGACCGAGCCGTCAGCGTCAACATCCCCTGGTACCTTGCCAACCCGGAGCTGTGGCGCCTCGTTAACGATCACCTGTTCGAGTACACGCGCGAGGAGGTTCTGATGTACCTCCGCCACGAGGCCGGGCACGCGATCAACTACGCCTTCGAGCTCTGGCGGCGGAAGGACTGGACGCAGACGTTCGGCGATTTCCGGCGGCCGTACCGCGACGTCTACACCCCGACGCCGTGGAGCCGCGACTACGTCCGCTACCTCCACCGCGCGGGCATGTACCACTACGCGCAGAAGCACCCGGATGAAGACTGGGCCGAGACGTTCGCGGTCTGGCTGGAGGGCGGGCCGTGGCGGCGCCGCTACCGCGACTGGCAGGTCGCGCTGGCGAAGCTCGAGTACGTCGACCGCATCGTCGGCATCGAGCGCGCTTGCCGCGGCAACC
>DATFXS010000278.1:0-3046 GCA_035315605.1 Polyangia bacterium | reverse complement strand
CGGATGCCCTTGAGAATCTCGATCGTGATGTCCGGATCCGCCATCGCGTCACCTCTCAGGATAGCATCGGTCGCGCGCCGGAGATGTTGCGTTATCATTCGCCCGAATGAGCGCGCGCGAGCCGGTCCATCGAACGCATCTGGTGCCGCGCGCGACGCCCGCGGAGGTCTACGCCATCGTCACGGACTTCGCGGCATATCCGCGGCTGTTCTCCGAGTTCAAACAGACGCGCGTCGTGTCGACGACGGGCAACGTCGTGCGCGTCGAGTTCCGCGCCGAGGTCGTGATGGCCGTGCGTTACGTCCTCGACCTCACCTGCGACCCCGGCGCGCTGACCGTCGACTGGACCTTCGTCGAGGGCGAGATCGTGACCGGCTCCGTGGGCGGCTGGCGGTTCACCGCCAGCGGCGACGGAACGACCATCGACTATCGCGCGGCGCTGGACGTGAAGGCGCCCCTGCCCGGGTTCATCCTGCGCAAGGTGACCGACGGGCTGGTCGCCGCGTCGCTGCCGAACATGTTCGCGTCGATCGAGCGCGAGGTGCGCCGGCGCCAAGCGCAGGTCCAGGCGTCGGTCACCCGCTGACGTAGGGGCTGCGGGCGTCGAAGAAGCGCAGCTTGCGCGCGGCCCAGGCGCCCGCGTAGTCGACGCCGATCCGCGGCGATCGCGCGCGTCGCGGGGCGCGGGCGCCGTCGTCCGCGACGTAGAACTCACGGGCGTGCGTAACGTCGTGACCGTTGAGCGCGCGCGTGATCGAAAGCGCCGCGCAGAGCTTGCCAGGCCCGGTCAGCGGATGCCGCCGCCCCGGTCCGTCGCCGAACCCGACGATGGGCGCCGCCGCCCGGATCAGCACGGCGCCCGCGACGCCGTCCGTCTCCGTGACGAGGTTCATGCAGTGGTGCATGCCGTAGATCAGATAGACGTAGAGGAAGCCGGGCGGGCCGAACATGATCGCGGCGCGCGGCGTCGGTCCGCGCCGCGCGTGCGAGGCGGCGTCGCGCTGACCGAGGTAGGCCTCGACCTCGACGATGCGCGCGACCAGCGCAGGCTGGCTGGCGTGGCGTCGCACCAGCAGCTTGCCGAGCAGCTCGCGCGCGACGGTCGTCGTCGGGCGCGCATAGAACGTGCGCGGCAGCGGCGGCAGATGAGTCGATGTGAGGTCAGTCACTGAGTAGAAGACGGCGCCGGTCCAGCCTGTCGAGCAAGCGGCCGAAACGTCCGTCGGATTCCAGCGACGCCAGCATCGCGCTGGCGGCGTGCCGGTAGCCGTCCCGATCGAGATCGCCCGACACCAGCCGGTAGCGCAGGAACAGGAACGCCGTCTGCGCGACGTCGGATAGACAGTAGCGGCGCAGCGTATCGATCTGTCCCGCGTTGTAGAGACCCTCGACCTGGCTGCCGTCGACGCCGTCCTTGCCCGGCAGGCCGATGGTCCGCGCCGCGCCGTCGAGCGACGTCATCTTGGCGGCGCCGTGGTCGGAGATGACGTCGCACAGATCAAGGTGCCCTTCCTCGGTGAATCGGTAGCGGTAGCCCTCGCCCCGGTAGTACCAGCGGAAATCCAGGCCGAAGCGAAGCGCGCGCAGCGCCAGCACGGGCAGGTCGAAGCCGCGCCCGTTCCAGGTGATCACCTGAGGGCGGGTTTTCCCCATCCATTCCGCGAAATCCGACATCGTGCCGGCTTCATCTTTGCCCTCGCCGAAGGTCCCGATCCGGCGCACCAGGAGGTCGGCGCCCAGCCACATCACGCCGATCACGACCGGTTTGCACGCGTAGAGGGGAGGGAAGGGCCGCTCGACGCCGGCCGCCGGGTCGGGCGGCGTGAACAGCTCACGATCCGGGACGGTCTCGATGTCCAGAACGAGGTAGGTGATTTCACTACTCACGGTGCCGGGATTGTAACGTGTCGATCAGTTACATACTTGTCCGGGAATGAAAGGAGGAGGAGTATTAGGGCGGCCTAACCCAACCTAGGAGTCCCCCAATGCGGAGCGGGTATTCGCTTTCTTTTGTAGCCGCAGCACTATTCTTTTTTGCGATCGGCGGCTGCGCCGGCGTCAAGCAGGGCGGCACCGTCGGCGACGGCGGCGGCACCAGCGGCGGACCCGGCAGCGGCGGTAGCATCGGCACGGACGCGCATCCGGAGATCCCGACCATCGAGGTCGGCGACCCGACGAAGTGCGGAAACGGCGTGCAGGATCCCGGCGAGCAGTGCGACGACGGCAACACGAAGGCCGGCGACGGCTGCAGCGCGATCTGCCAGATTCCGTCGGGCTGGACGTGCACGGGCTGGCCCAGCGTCTGCACGATGGCGGGCGTCTGCGGCGACGGCATCCTCGGCGCGACCGAGGCGTGCGACGACGGCAACACGGTCGACGGCGACGGCTGCTCGTCCGACTGCAAGACCGTCGGCGCCGGCTACGAATGCCGCGTGCCCGGTCGTCCCTGCGTCGCCGCGTGCGGCGACAACATGATCGTCGGCGGTGAGCAGTGCGACGACGGCAACACGACCGACGGCGACGGCTGCTCGTCGACGTGCCAGGTCGAGCCGGGCGCGGCCTGCCCGAAGAACGGGTCGATGCCGCTGCCGGGGAAGTGCACGCCCACCATCTGCGGCAACGGCATGAAGGAAGGCAACGAGGGCTGCGACTGCGGGACCAACAACGCCGGTCCGTACCCGGCGGCACCCAATGGTCCCGGTGGCGCCGCCTGCAAGGGGCCGAACGGTCTGTTCTTCGGCGACGCCACGGGCTGCTCGAAGACCTGCACGGCGGAGCCGAGCTGCCGCGACGCGAATGGGAAGAACCAGGCCTGCGACGCCAAGTGCGGTAACGGCAACGTCGAGACGGGTGAGCAGTGCGACGACGGCAACAACGACTCGGGCGACGGCTGCTCGAAGGACTGCATGATCGAGGGCGGGTTCATGTGCAGCTCGGTGCTGCAGCCCGACACGACGATGTGCACGCAGCCCGGTAACAGCGGGCAGTGCCTCGAGCTGCCGATCGTCTACCGCGACTTCCAGAACGAGAGCGTCAGCGGCAAGGG
>DATFXS010000277.1:0-2184 GCA_035315605.1 Polyangia bacterium | reverse complement strand
ACCTTGCCGGAGTCGAAGAGGGTCTTGCCGGTGTTGAGGCTCTCGAGCCGCGCCATCTCGTCGAGGTTCTGCATGATCAGGTCGCCGAGCTTCCAGACGATGCGCCCGCGCTCGGCGGCGCTCATGCGTGGCCACGGCCCGGAGTCGAAGGCTTTGCGCGCCGCAGCGACCGCGGCGTCGACGTCGCGCTCGTCGCCGCGCCCGACCTGGGCGCTGGGCTCCTCGGTGGCCGGATTGATCGTGTCGTACGTGGAGCCGGAGGCCGGTGCCCGCCAGCTGCCCGCGATGAAGAGCTGTCCGGTATTCATGGCTGACTCCTCGAAGGCTAGGGACGTGTTGAGGGTGTTGCGCGATACGCGACGACGGCGATCGGACGCAGCGCGAGCCGGTCGTGCATCAGGATCGTGAAGCCGTCGCCGTCCTCCAGAGACGTGAGCGCGCGGTCGGTGACGATGGCGACGGCCGGACCGTCGCCGCGTACGACCTCGCGGAGGTTGCGTGCGGTGCCGGCCGGAACGACCGGGCGGCGCAGGTAGAACGCCAGCGGCATATCGGCCAGCCCCAAGGTCGCAACCACCGGCGACTCACGCAGGAGCGGCTTCATCCGCTCGTGCAGGCCGGCGTAGTCGTAGGCGGCGTTGCGCCGCTCGAGCTCCGCGTGGTAGCCCCAGACGACCAGGATGGCGCAGCCGACCCACGCCGCGGCGAACGCGTGGGCCGGCCGCCGGTCGCGCGCGCCCGTCGTCAGCGCGACGGCGATCGCCGCGACCGTCGCGACCAACACGAGCGCCTGCCCGACGTATGACGCCCACACCACCGAAACCTCGCTGAGCGCGTTGCGCCGGTAGAACGCGCCGATCAGGCCGGCGGCGGCGAGCAGCGCGCCGACGACGGCGCAGACCCGCCACGGGATCTTCAACGCCACGCGCCGGCTGACCACGGCGTCCGCCCACCAGCCCACCAAAATCGCGACCGGCGCCACGAGCGGCAGGTAGTAGCGGAAGCGCTGCTGCTGCGAGAACGCGATGACGACGAACATGGTCGCGAAGATCGTGATCAAGAGGAAAATCGCGTCACGCTCGGCGCCACGACGGCGGAGAAGCCGGATCGCCTCGATGAGGACGATCGGCGTGACGAGCACCCACGGAAAGAGGATGCCGGAGGCGTTCTGCACGGGCTCCATCACCATGCCGCCGCGCAGGTCGTGGGGCAGATACCAGAGGATCTGGTTCTGCACGACCGCCTGGCGCAGCCCTTCGGCGTGACGGAACAGCCGGAAGACCGGCCAGGGCGCGACGACCAGCGCGAGCAGCGGCACGCCGAGCGGCAGCCGGAGCGCACGCCACGACGCGGCGCTGCGGCTCGCGGCGGCCCACGCCACGGCGACGATGAGCGGCATGAAGCCGCCCGGCCCCTTGGCCCAGAACGCCAGACCGACGCAGACGTAGAATCCGATCCAGGCGCGCGGCGCGCCGCGCGTCATGCGCCAGAGCATCCAGAGGCTCGCGGTGAGGAAGGCCGTCATCAGCATGTCGGGCATCGGGATGCGGGCGTGCAGGAACACACCCTGCGTGGTGAGGCCGGTCAGCGCGGCGTACACGCCGGCCGGCGCGCCGAACATGTCGCGGCCGAGTCCGAAGATGACGAACGCCACCGCGAACGCCGCGGCCGCCGAGGGGATCACCGCGGTGAACTGCGTCACGTAGCCGAGTGGCCACGACACCACGGCGATCAGCCAGACCAGGAGGATCGGCTTGTTGTGGTAGACGGAGCCGTTGAGGATTGGAAACAGCCAGTCGCCGCGCGTGAGAATGTCCTGCGCCAGGAGCGGGAAGCGGGCCTCGTCGTTGGTCGTCAGGATACGGCGTCCAAGATCGATCCCGACCATCACCGCCGCGCCCCCCGCGACCCAGAGAAGCGCGCGCCGGTCCTCCCGGGTCACGGCGTGAGGACGCGCCCCGCGCCGGTCGGGTTCATGCGACCGCCGTCGACGACGACGACGCCGTTGACGACGACGTAGGGAAGGCCGCTCGGATAGCGGTGGGGCTCGGCGAAGGTCGACTCGTCGCGGACGGTTCGCGGATCGAAGATGGCCAGGTCCGCGGCGTAGCCCTCGCGCACGAGCCCTCGATCGGCGAGGCGCAGCCGGGCGGCGGGCATTCCCGTCATCTTGTGGACGGCGGT
>DATFXS010000276.1:0-2654 GCA_035315605.1 Polyangia bacterium | reverse complement strand
GGCGGTCGTCGCCGGGCCGTACCTCCGCTACGCGACGATCTGGGCGCCGGTGGGCGGCCTGGTCGCGCTGGCTGCCTCGTTCTGCCTCTTGCGCCGGGTGCGGGCGGGCCGGCTGCTGGCAGTCGCCTACGCGCTGCTCTCGCTGCCGTCGATCGTCCTGACGCCCTTGGCACTCCTGATGCTCGACGCCCAGCGGCGCCACCGTCCCGCCGGCTGACCCCCTTGGAATTGCCGCCGGCGGCGCTTCCAGTGTAAAAACAAATTGTGGCGGCGGTGCTGACCCGCCAGGTGGTCGAACGCGTCCAGGCGGCGTGGCCGAACCTGCGCGTGGACTTGAAAGAATTCGCGGCTTTCCTGGAAAGCAAGCGGGCGGCCAGCCCCTCTCCCGACGGGGCCGCCGACTCGCTGGCGGTCGAGGATCTGTACCTCGCCTTCGCGTGCAGCCGCGGAGACAACAAGGCGCTCGCCGGATTCGACAAGGAGATGCGCAAGGATCTGGAAGCGGCGTTCGCGAAGATGCGCGTGCCGCCCGCGCGCCGCGACGACGCGCGCCAGCAGCTGTGGGAGAAGCTCTTCGTGGGACCGCCCCGCCCGCGCATCCTCGACTACTCGGGCCTCGGGCGGCTCCGCTTCTGGTTCCGCGTGACGGTCCTGCGCAGCCTGCTGGACGATCTGCGGGCCGAGAAGCGGAACGTCGAGGTGCTGAACGAGGACATCGTCCTCGGCGCGCCCGCGGGCGGCGCCGATCCGGAGATCGAGCACCTCAAGAAGCTCTATCGCCGCGAGGTGGCGAGTGCCTTCGAGGAGACCGTCGGCGCGCTGAGCCCCGAGGACCGCAACGTTCTGCGCAGCTACTACGCGCGCCAGATGACGATCGACGAGATCGCCGCCGCCTTCGGCATCCACCGGGCGACGGCGGCCCGGCGCGTGAACAGCGCGCGCGAGCGCTTGCTGGCCGAGACGCGCCGCCGCCTGTCGGAGAAGCTGGCGCTCAAGACCCGCGATCTCGACAGCATGTTCCGGTTGATCGAAAGCCGCCTTCACATCAGCGTCGGACGCCTGCTCGGGTCGTAACGTGAAAAGGAAGTACGCGTTCCTGACAGCCGCCTGCGCGGCGGCGGTGCTGGCGGGATGCCACGGCGCGCGGATCCTCGAGGTGATGCCCGACGGCGGAGGCGGCGCGGGCGGCGCGGCCGGCGCCACCGGCGGTGCGACGGGCACGGGCACGAGCGGCACGACCGGGGCCGGCGGCATCGCGGGCCGCGGCGGCACGACCGGGATGGGCGGCTCCGCGGGTCAGGGCGGCACGGGCGGCGCCGGCGGCGTCCTGGGTCGCGGCGGCGCGGGCGGCGCGGCGAGCGGTGTGGGTGGCATGGCGTGCGCGGCGCAGATGACCCCGACGATGTTCTACAGCGGCCTGCCGCCGACCTGGACCGAGGGGCTCACGCATCGCTTCTACTGGGCCGAGCACGACACCCCGAACATCACCATCCACTACGCGCAGGGCGATCAGCCGGTCGAGACCTCGCACCCGTTCAAGATCGACGCCTCGCTGGCGAACAGTTACTTCGACCTCGCGGCGAGCGACTACTACGTCGTCGCAGACTGGTACCTCGACGGCAGGCTGGCCGTCTGGGGGCCCGACATGGGATCGACGATGCAGTGGATGACGACGCTGACCAACCCCGGCGCCGTCACGGCCATCGGGGCGGTCGTCTACTACTCCGACGATCCGATGGGCGGCAACCCGACCCCCGGGATTTACGCGTGGTCGTATCCCAACATCAACAACCTGCGCGCGTCTTTCACCGACCTGGGCGGCACCTCGACGCTGGGCCTCATGCTGCGCACGACGACGCAGAAGATCCTCTTCAGCGATATTCGCCAGGTCTACATGATCGACATTGCGCCGGGGGGGACGCCGCAGATGCTGTTCCCGAACCAGAGGAACGCCACCATCATCGACATCCGGCCGGCGCGGCCCCACACCGTGACCGGAGGCGTGATCGTCGAGGTCGACGACCCGATGTACTACCCGACGGGGCACGACTACTTCGTCGACATCACGTCGCCGACGACGCCGCCGCTGGATCTCCCCGTGATCGGGAGCGCCGCTGCGGTGGCCTCGTGCGGCAACGATGCGACATACGCGGGCGGCGGCGTGCTGTTCAACCATCACTTCGTCTACGAGGGCCAGGGCGGCGTGTTCGTCATCGACGTCGCGCCGTTCGGGGTCACCGAGCCCGCTCGTCTGACCAACGAGCCCTACCGCTACCTCGACGTGACGGGCGACGGCGATCTGTTCGGCGGCTGGGTCGACGTCAACAGCGTCAGCAAGTGGCAGTACTTCCGGCTGGGACGGCTCGCGCCCTGACATGACCGGCAAGCGGGCAATGATGACCATCGTCGTCGCGACGGCGGCGATCGCCGGCTGCCACGGCGCGCGGATCCTCGAGACGAATCCCGACGGCGGTGCCGGCCCGGGCGGCCGCGGCGGCGCCGGCGGTCGCGGCGGCGCGGCTGGCGCCGCTGGTGTGGCCGGCATGAGCGGCGCAAGCGGCGCAAGCGGTGCGGGCGGCACCGGCGGGATGGGCGGCGCTGGCGGCAGCGGGCTCGGCGGCAGCGCGGGGGTCGGCGGCGGCGGTGGCGGCGGC
>DATFXS010000275.1:0-5432 GCA_035315605.1 Polyangia bacterium | reverse complement strand
AGCAGCCGTTCGATCCGACCGACGACGACCTGCCGGCCGCCAACGTGACGATGACGATGGCCATCCCGTCGCACACCGGATTCAAGTCGCTGACGACGCCGGCGGGCTGGACCTGCTCGACGCCGGGTGACGGTGGCAGCGGTTCGATCAGCTGCACGATCGCCTCGCTGGCGGTCGGCGCCAGCGGCCAGTTCGGGCTGACGGTCGCGCAGATCGACTGCGCGCAGCCGGACGGCGCCGGCATCACCGCGTCGGCGACGGTCACCTCGACGACCGCCGACCCGAACCCGGCGCCCAACAACACGGCGTCGACGTCGATCCAGGTGTCCAACCCGCCGCCCGTGATCACCGCCAAGGGCGCGCTCAGCACGACGGTCGAGTGTGCGACATCGTACACGGATGCCGGCGCGACGGCCGTCGACGCGTGCGAAGGGCCGGTGCCGGTGTCGTCGACCAGCAACGTGAACGTCAACGTGGTCGGGAGCTACGCCGTCAATTACAGCGCCGTCGACAGCGCGGGCGGGCAGGCGACCCCCGTGACGCGTTCGGTGCAGGTGACCGACACGACGACGCCGCTCTTGAGTGTCGCGACGATCCCCCCGCTGACGCCGCCCGACCACATGTACCGGACGTTCAACGTCTCGGGTGGCCTGGCGACCGCCGCGAGCGACACTTGCGACGGAAGCGTCGGCCTCGGCTCGGTCGTGATCACGAAGGTGACCAGCGACGAGCCCGACAACGGCAACGGCGACGGCAACACGCTGAACGACATCGTCATCGCGAGCGACTGCCGCAGCGTGCAGCTGCGGTCGGAGCGCGCCGGTCCGCTCAACGGGCGCGTCTACCACGTCACGCTGCTCGTGCGGGACGCCTCCGGCAACACCACGATGAAGGACGTGGTGGTGTCGGTGCCGAAGGATGACACCACGGTTCCGGCAATCGACGACGGCCCGGCGTCGACCGTCACCAGCGCCTGTCAGTAGGCCGGCGTCGACCGTCCGCCATCGCGCGCCCGCCTCACCGGCGGGCGCGCGGGCGGCAGTTGCCTACGTCTTCGGGCGATTCCCCCCGCGGGGCATCTTGCCTCCGCCGTCAGCGCGTCCGGGGGCGGAGAACATTATTTTTCGCCCCGACCGCCCCGCGACCGTACGATGGGTGAGGTGACGCTGGGACCTGGTCTCGTGCGGCGCGTGGCATTCGCAGCCTTCATGGCGGTCGCGGGCGGCTGCGCGACGGGCCGCACGACGTGCCCGGCCGGCACAGAGTTGGCCCGACGGATCTATTCGGGCGGCGCCGAGGCCGAGTATTGCCACCGCCCGGACGGCGTTCACCAGGGACCGGAGACGCGCTTTTACGAAAGCGGCGCCGAACACATCTCGGGCGATTACGTCGACGGTGTTCAGAGCGGCGTGTGGCGGTACCGGTTCAACGACGGCCGCAACTGGCGGGCGGAACGGTGGGACGACGGCGCGTTGGTCGCGACGACCGTCGATCCGGCGGTCGCGCGCATGACGCCCGAGCAGCTCGCGGCGCTCGGTCCGACCGACTCGAACATCATTAAGTTGACGTCCCACGATCCCCGCCTGTATCGCGAGGCGCGCGAGCGCGGCGGCGGAAGCTTCGTCGGGCACTACCCGAACGGAAAGCCGCGCGCCGCCGGCGACTACGACGCCGACGGACTGCGCACCGGGATCTGGCGCTTCTGGTACGAGAACGGCCAACTTCAGCGCGAGGTGGAATACATGGCCGGCATCCGCGAGCGGATGGCGCGCGAATACCATCCGAACGGCGCGGTGGCGGCCGAGGGCTTCTACGTCGGCGGCGAGCGGGAAGGACAGTGGCGCTGGTGGGATGCCGCCGGACGGCCGACCAGCGAGGCGGCGTATTCGGGCGGCGTCCGCATCACCGTGCCGCCGGCATCTCCGCGGCCGCCGGCGACGAAGTAGGTATATGCTGCGTAGTCGATGAAGCGCTCGGTCACGGTGCAGATCGCAGGCGTCAGGTACGCTCTCAAGACCGACGAGGACGATCGCTGGGTCAAGGCGGTGGCGGCGTTCGTCGACGGCAAGATTCGCGACACGCAGAAGCACGCGCGCACGCCGGACACGCAGTCGGTCGCGGTGCTGACCGCGCTGCAGATCGCCGAGGAGCTGTTCAACGAGCGCCGGCAGTCGGGCGAGCTGCGCAAGAAGATCCGCGAGAAGAGCCAGTCGCTGCTGGAAGTCCTGGCGCGCGAAACGCGCGCATGACGGACGACCTGTCCGCGCAGAAGCGCGCGCTCCGCGATCGGATGCGGGCGGCGCGCGAGGCGCTGGACACCGAAACGCGCGTCGCGCTGACGGTGTCCGCGGTCGAGCGGCTGCTGTCGCTCCCCGCGTTTGCGCGCGTGGAAGGGCGGGCGGTCGCGGGTTACGTCGCCATCGGCCGCGAACTGAGCCCCGCGGGCGCGCTCGGCTACGTGGCGGACGGGGACGGCACCATCGCGCTGCCGCGCGTGAGCGATGCGCCGCCCCGGCTGCGGTTTCACACCATCGCGCCGGGCACGCGCCTTCGCGCCGGCCGCTTCGGCCTGTCGGAGCCGCCGGACACCGCGCCCGAGATCGCCGCCCGCGATCTGGCGGTCATGATCGTGCCGGGGCTGGCCTTCGACGCCGCCGGACGGCGGCTCGGCTTCGGCGGCGGCTACTACGACGGCGTCATCGACGACGCGCGCGCGGGCGGGGCGGCGGTGATCGGCTTCGCCTACGACTTCCAGATCGTCGATCGCGTGCCCGCGGGGCCGGATGATCGCGGCGTCGACGTCGTCGTCACCGACGCACGCGTCATCACAGTGTCTCCAGGAAGTTGATCAGATCCTGCTTCTCGGCGGGGCTGAGCGCGGTGCCGAACTCGTGGCCCTGGTTCCCGTTGCCGGCGAGGCGTGTGTCGAGCACGAAGCCGGCGTTGCCGAGGGGGAAGGTCACCGGCCGGCGCGCCGCCGGGTCCAGCAGGGCGCGCAAGGTCGGCACCGATCCGTTGTGTAGATAGGGTGCGCTCGCGGGCAAGGCCTCGAGCGGGGCGGTGCGCACCCAGCCGGCGCCGATGCGCGCGTGACCGACGCGACCCGGGCGGACGGGATCGCTGATGACCGGGACGTCGATCGTGAACGGGCGCTGCGTGATCGGGACGTCGAAGGCCAGCAGCGGCTCGGTGCCGATGCCGCCCGCGCGCCGGTCGGCCGCCGGGTTGCCCTGCGCGTCGCCGTCGCCGTCCGCGTCGAACGGGAAGAGGCGGCTCGACGACCAGACGACATTTCCGAAGTTGCGGTGCTTCGCGTGGCACCCGGCGCAGAACGCGACCTCCTCGCGTGGCGTCGGGCCGAACACCTTCGGCGTCAGCGCCGCGATCGAAACGAGATCTCCCTCTCCCCGCCGTACGGGGAGAGGGTCAGGGAGAGAGGTCCGTTCGTGCGCCACGTGGCAATGCGTGCAGCGGCCAAGCGGCGGTGGGTTGTCGTCCAGCGGGCGCACAATCTCCAGCGGCGCCGCCAGGTGGCAGTCGGCGCAGCGCACGGGCAGCTTCGCGTCGAGCGCCTTCGTCGGATCGATCGGCGCCAGCACCGGTCCGTCGAGCTTCGCGGCCGCGTAGGCGTGCGGCGCGCGCTTGAAGATCTGGCGGTTCGCGATCGTCCCGACGATCCGCTCCGCGAAGATCGACCGCCCGCGCGCGACGCTGTCCGCCGGGGCCGCCCCGGGTCGTCGCGTGCGCGCGTCGTTCTCGAACGCCCACGCCGTGCCCGCCCATCCGACCGCCAGGCGTACGTCTCTGGTCTGATACATGGCCGGGATCGCCTCCGTCGCCACCGGCGACAGCTGGACGCGACCGTAGATCGCATCGGACCAGAGCAGGCCCGGGAAGGAATCTTGCTGGAGGCCGAGGGTGCCGAGGTTGCGCAAGTCGAACAGCAACACGCGCCGGGCCACGGCGCGATCGCCCATGACGATTCCGAACGTCGGCCCCAGCTGCCACTCGGGGCGCGCGGCGAGCGTGATCAGCCGCTCGAGCCACGGCGCCTCGGCGTCCTCTGAGCCGGACCAGTTCTGGAGCGCCAGGCTCGACCACCCGAAGATCCCGGGGACGCTGATCGGATTGACGATGCCGCGGATGCCCTGGCGCACCCGCGCCGTGCCGGCGTAGCGCGCCGAATGGTAACCGGGCACCGTCACGTCCAGACCGAACTCGCCGGTCAGATCTTGACGTCCGGGACCAGCCAGCAGAAGGCGCGCGCGCACGGTGCGCCCCGATGGAAACCCACGCGCGCGCCGGTACGCCGCCGCCTCCGTATTGGCGTCGTCGAGCACGGCGGCCGTCGCGAGCAGCAGGCCGTAGTCGAAGTCCTTGCCCGGCAGCCCCAGATACGTCTTTCCTTCGTGAGTCGCGCCATGGCAGAGCCAGCAGGTCATGCCGATCTCGCCGGTCTTCGTTCCGTCAGGGGCGAGCGCCTCGCGCAGGCCGAGGACGCCGGTCGACGCCGAGATCTCCCCGAAGCGCCCGCGCGGATCATCCGGCGTCGGCGTCAGCCCGAACAGCGCCGGGTTCCCTAGCACGCCGCCCTTGGCGTGGATGTGACGCGTGACCTGCGTGTCGGGGCGACCGTCGCCGTCCAGGTCCACCGGCTCGTGGTCGAAGTCGATGTTGACGTCGCGATCCCAGGCGATCCCGGCCAGCGCCGTCCAGTAGTGCGCGTTCGTGTTCACGAGCGGCGATGTGGGGTCGTCGGGACGGAGGTGCTCGTACGGGCCGATGTCCTCGACGGCGTGGGCGTTGTCGCTGGCACCGTGCGCTCGCGACCATGTCCACGGGTCGCTAACGCCCGCCAGCAGCGCCTCGGGGCTCGCGGGCGACTGTGCTTCAGCTCCGGACGGGGCGGGCGGCGGCGCTTTGCGGCAAGCGAACCCCGCGGTGCCGATCAGGAGGAGTCCGACGAGAGCAGTGCTATTCTCGCGGCCGGTCATGCGCATCGGAGACATCCAGCTTAACCCCGGCGCCTTGCTGGCGCCGATGGAAGCCGTCACCGATCTGCCGTTTCGCACGGTCTGCGAAGAGCTGGGCGCCGCGCTAACGTTCACCGAGTTTCTGTCGGCCGAGGCGCTGACGCGCGGGGCGCAGAAGGCGATCGGCCGGATGTGGGCCAGCCTGGGCGGCCGCCGGTTCGCCGTCCAGATCTTCGGGCGCGAGCCCGACGCGCTGGCGCGCGCCGCGGCGATGGCCGTCGACGTCGGCGCCGCCATCGTCGACATCAACATGGGCTGTCCGGCGAAGAAGGTGACGGCCGGCGCGTGCGGATCGGCGCTGATGCGCGAGCCCGCGCTTGCGGCCGAGCTTGTCGCGGCTGTGCGCCGCACCGTACCCGCGGCCATCCCGGTGACGGTCAAGCACCGCGCCGGCTGGGA
>DATFXS010000274.1:0-3516 GCA_035315605.1 Polyangia bacterium | reverse complement strand
AAGAGAAGCGGCGCGTGCTGCCTGTCATCGAAGGGATGCGCCGGCGGCTGCCGCCGTCGGTGCGGATCTCGATCGACACCTACAAGGCGGGCACGGCGCGGGCGGCGGTCGCCGCAGGGGCGTCGGTGATCAACGACGTGTCGGGCGGGCGGCTCGAGCCGGAGATCGCGCGCGTCGCGGCGGAGACCGGCGCGGGGATCGTGCTCGGGCATTTGCGCGGCGCGCCGGCGACGATGATGGAGAACGTGAAGTTCGGCGATGTGGTCGAGGAGGTCTCCTCGGAGCTGGAGGAACGCCTGGCCGACGCGCGCGCCGCCGGTTGCTACGAGACCTGGATCGATCCCGGGATCGGTTTCGGCAAGCGGCTGGAACACAACATCGCGCTCCTGCGGGCGCTGCCCGCGTTGCGCGCGCGCCTCGACGTGCCCGTGCTGGTGGGCGTGTCGCGAAAGGCGTTCATCGGCAATCTGACGGGCCGGCCCGCGGGTGAGCGGCTGTTCGGAACGGCCGCCGCGGTCACCGTGGCGGTGATGGGCGGCGCGGCCGCCGTGCGCGTGCACGACGTCGCCGAGATGCGCGACGTCGTTCGCGTCGCGGAGGCGCTGGCGGGCAGCCCCTCCCTCTGAGGGCGAGAACGTGATTAAGATGCGGGGAGACCATGGCCGACGAGAAGAGAGCGCTGTTCGGAACTGATGGCATTCGCGGCGTCGCGAACCGCGACCCGATGACCGCCGAGATGGCGCTGCGCCTCGGTCAGGCGGTGGCCCAGCATTTCCGGCGCGCGAAGCGGGGCGGCCGCATCGTGATCGGAAAGGACACGCGCCTCTCGGGCTACATGCTGGAGAGCGCGCTGCAGGCCGGGATCGTTTCGGCCGGCGCTGACGTTTTGCTGGTCGGGCCGCTGCCGACCCCGGGGATCGCGTTCATCACCTGGTCGATGCGCGCCGACGCGGGCGTCGTCATCAGCGCGTCGCACAATCCCTACCAGGACAACGGCATCAAGATCTTCGCGGCGGACGGTTTCAAGCTGCCCGACGAAGTCGAGGCCGAGATCGAGCGGAGCATGGCGGCCATCGGGGGTGGGAACGACAGCGCGCGCGCGGCGCCCGACGCGATCGGCAAGGCGGAACGCATCGACGACGCGGTCGGGCGTTACGTCCAGTTCCTGAAGCACGCCTTGCCCCGCGAGCTGACGCTCGACGGCGTCAAGGTGGTGGTCGACTGCGCCAACGGCGCCGCCTACCACGTGGCGCCGCAGGTGTTTCGCGAGCTGGGCGCTGTGATCGACGAGATCAATGTCTGGCCGGACGGGCGCAACATCAACTTCAGTTGTGGCGCCCTTCACCCCGAGACCATGGCGGAGGAGGTGCGGCACTCGGGGGCGCAGATCGGAATCGCGCTCGACGGCGACGCCGATCGCGTGATCCTGGCCGACGAGAAGGGCAACATCGTCGACGGCGATCAGATCCTGGCCATTCTCGGCACGCGGATGCTGAAGCGGCGGCAGCTGCCCGGCGAGACCGTGGTCGCGACGGTGATGTCGAACCTCGGCCTCGAGCGCGCGCTGGCCGCGGCGGGCGGCAAGCTGATCCGGACAGCGGTCGGCGACCGATACGTCGTCGAGGCGATGCGGGAGAAGGGTTACGTGCTGGGCGGCGAGCAGTCCGGCCACATCGTCTTCCTCGACCACGCCACCACCGGTGACGGCGTCATCGCCGCCCTGCGGGTGCTGGCGGTGATGGTCGAGGAAGGGAAGCCGCTCTCCGAGCTGGCCGGCACGATGACCCGCTATCCGCAAGTGCTGCTGAACTTCGCGGTGGCGCGGAAGCGACCGTTCGAAGAGATGCCGTCCGTGCAGAAGGCGATCGCGAAGGTCGAACGCGAGCTCGGCAGCGAGGGACGCGTCGTCGTCCGCTACTCCGGCACCGAATCGAAGGCGCGCGTCATGATCGAGGGGACGGACGAGAGCGGCATCAAGGCTTACGCCGCCGAGATCGCGGAGACGCTGAAGCAGGCGCTGGCCGGTTAGACGTGGTTCGCCTCTACGTGAACGTCGATCACGTCGCGACGCTGCGTCAGCAGCGCGGGACGCGCTACCCCGATCCGGTGGCCGCGGCGACGCTGTGCGAGCTGGCGGGCGCCGACGGCATCACGGTGCACCTGCGCGAGGACCGGCGCCACATCCAGGACCGCGACGTGCGGGTGCTGCGCGAGACGGTGCGCGGCGTGCTGAACCTCGAGATGGCGGCCACCGACGAGATGCTGCGCATCGCGCGCGAGGTGAAGCCCGAGTTCTGCACGCTGGTTCCCGAGAAGCGAGAAGAGCGGACCACGGAGGGTGGTCTGACGGTCGCGCCCGGCGGAACGCTGGAGAAGGTCGTGCGCGGGCTGACCGACGCGGGCATCGGCGTCAGCCTGTTCATCGATCCGGAGGCCCGGGCCGTGGAAGCGTCGGCGCGCCTGGGGGCCGGGACCGTCGAGCTGCACACGGGCGACTACTGCCTCGCGCCGCCGCGCGGGCCGGAGGTCGCGCGCCAGCTGCAGCGCCTGGAGCTGGCGGCGCGCGCCGCGGCCGACGCGGGCGTGCATCTGGGCGCCGGGCATGGCCTCGATTACAGCAACGTCGGGCCGGTCGCGGCGCTGGTCGGCCTGGAGGAGCTGAACATCGGGCATGGCCTGATCGCGCGCGCCGTGATGATCGGCATGCACGCCGCCGTCGTCGAGCTGCGCGAGGCGATCGCGGCCGGGGCCGGGCGTGGTTGAATTTCCGTCGCTGCTGACGGCCGCCGAGATGCGGGCGGCGGACGCGGCGGCCACCAGCAAGCTGGGCGTTCCGAGCCTGATCCTGATGGAGAACGCCGGACGCGGCGTCGCCGCCATCGTCCAGCGTGAGATCGGGGCCGGGGCCGCCCGGGGCGCGCCGGCGGCGCCGGTCGCGGTGGTCTCCGGCGGGGGCGCCAACGGCGGCGATGGGTTCGTGATTGCGCGCCACCTGGCGCGCGCCGGCGTGGCGGTGCGCCTGGCCCAGACGGCGCCCGCGGCCGCCGTGCGCGGCGACGCAGCGGTGATGCTGGCGGCGCTGCAACGGATGGGCGGCGTGCAGGTCAGCGACGGCAGCGGGTGGACCACCGAGGCGGAGTGGCGCGGATGGCTTGCGGGCGCGGGCGTCGTCGTCGATGCGATCTTCGGCACCGGATTTCACGGCGCCATCACGGGCGTGCCGGCGGCGGCGCTCGGCGCGATGAACGCCGCCCGCGCGCGCAAGATCGCCGTCGACATTCCGTCGGGCCTGGACGCGGACACCGGGCGCGCGGCCGGGCCGGTCTTTCGGGCCGATCTGACGGCGACGATGGGGGCGTGCAAGCTCGGCCTCTACGTCGACGCGGACGCGCCCGTGGGACGCGTCGAGGTGGTCGATCTGGGCGTGCCAATTTTCGGTGGCGACGGCGGCGGCGCGCGCACCCACCTGCTCGACGAGGCGGGCATCGCGGCGCGCCTGCCCCGGCGCGGCGCCTC
>DATFXS010000273.1:0-6096 GCA_035315605.1 Polyangia bacterium | reverse complement strand
TCTCCGAGCCCCAGATGCCGTTCATGACCTCGCCCGGTCCGATCGCCGGCATGTACGTGAAGCCGTTCCCGATGTACTCCCAGTGAACGAGATCCTTTGAGTGCGCGACGGCGAGGCCTGGTTGCCACCCGAAGGTCGATCGCACCGAGTAGTAATCCTCGCCGACGCGCACGACGCCCGGATCGCTCCAGTCGCCCTTGATCACCGGGTTCGTGTACTGCCACGCGCCGCCGGTCGCGCCGGTGCCGCCGGTCGCGCCCATCCCGGTCGTGCCGCCGGCGCAGTTCATCGCCGGGCGCGAGCCGCCTCCGCAACCGGCGAGGGCCAGCGCGCCGCAACAGATCGCGGCATTCAAAAAGCCAGGCCAGGTCGAGCGCACGGCGGGACGATACCGTGCCGCGAGAATCATCGCACTAGCGTGAGCAGTCCCGGCTGCCAGGGGAGCTTGTTGTAATCAGACGTCACGGTGGGAACGACCCCTTGGTAGAGGAACTGCAGGTTGCATGGGTCGACCGTCTGCGTCTCGTCGGGATTGTCGCGAACGAGGTCCCCGCTGCTGATGTCGCCTGTCCACGCTGTCCCGCTGAAAGTGACGTTGGCCTTGCCGGCGAAAGGATTGCTTTCGGTCGCTGCCAGCGGGGTCCACGCTCCTCCGAGATCGGTGGCGGTCAAAGATCGGAAATAGCGGCCCGCGGTGCCCATCGCCTCGACGAGCATGAGGTACTGGTTCGCTGCTTTGACCGTGTAGACCTGCACCGCCTCGAACAGGTTTTCCTTGGTGTCGGTCAGGATGGTCGTCGCGTTGGTGAAGGCGCCCGGGAAGTCGCCGATCGCCATCGACGCGCGATGGATGGTTCCGTCGTCATTCGCGAAGAAGAGATAACAGGTCGTGCTGGTGCAGAGGACCGTTTCGTCGATGGAGGCTCCGTCGTAGAGCTTGTACGGTCCCTGCCAGCTCGTTGCGCTGGTTGGATCCGTTGCGGTCAGATACGTGAAAGCCCACGGGCCCCATTCGTACATGAGGACCCAGATGTTCTTCGGCTTGAAATAGATCAGGGTCGGCGCCACGCCGCCGTAAGGCAGAGGGGTCTGGGTGGCGGTGGCCATTTGCGGCCAATCGGTGAAGGTCATCATGGCTCCGCCGTAGGACCCCGCGCTATCGACCGTCGACATGTAGACGATGTGCTGGTTGTTGTAGACGACGCTGCTGAAGTCCTTGAGCGAGACCCAGCCCGACTTGGGCTGAGCGAGCGCGCCCGTCGATGTCCATTTGAAGGTCGTGGGCAGCGCGCACGTTCCTGTGGCGCCGCCGGTCGCCGCAGCACCGCCGGACCCTGCAGCGCCGCCGGTGGCTGACGCGCCGCCCGTTGCGCCGTTTCCACCGGTCGTTCCTGCGCTGCCTGCGCTGCCTGCGCTGCCTGCGCTGCCTGCGCTGCCTGCGCTGCCTGCGTTGCCGGCGTTGCCCGCGGCGCCTGTCGTGCCTCCGCGCCCGGCGCTGCCGGTCGAGCCGCCGCGGCCTGCACCACCCGCCGCGCCTCCGCCCCCGGTCGTCCCTGCGTTCCCGGTCGCCCCCGCGCCGCCCGTTGCTCCAGCGGCGCCGGTCGTCCCGCCGCTCCCTGTCGTGCCGGCCTGACCGGTCGTGCCCGCTTGGCCGGGGTTACTGCTTCCGCCATTCGGTTGGGCGCAAGCTGTGAACAGAGCGCACCCGGTGACCAGCACGGTGCGGACGATGAGCGATTCCTTTTTTGTCACGTTGTGAGCTCCTGGAGGTGTGGCGCTGTCAATTGACGTCGATCTCGAGTTGGCAGGTCGCGCTGCAGCCGTCGTTGGAGACGGTGTTGCCGTCGTCGCACGTCTCGCCCCAGAGGCTGTCGACGCGCCCGTCGCCGCAGCGCGGGACGGTCTTGCAGCCCGGCCCGCAGCCGGGCTGGTTGTACGTGGACAGGTTTCGCCCGTCGTCACATTGCTCGACGCCGGGCTCGACCATCCCGTCCCCGCAGAGGGGTCCAAGCCCTCCGCATCCTGGCTGGCAGCCGCCGTAGCGGCCGTCGTTGACGCCGTCGTCGCAGATTTCGGTGCCGTTGACGATCCCGTCGCCGCAGCGGGGCGTGCAGACGGTCGTCTTGCGCGCGAAAGACGCGAGCGTCAGCTTGTACGACGAACCGCAGACGTGGCGCTCCGCCTGGAAGACGACGATCTCGTAGATGCGGCCAGTCGTCAGGCCGAATCGCGCGGCGCCGGCGGCGTCCAAGGTGACGCTGCCGGGGGACGCGCTGTGCACGCCCCCGAGATCGACCGCGAGCTGCCCGTTGACGAAGACCCAGACGTCGTCGTCGCCGATGAATTGCAACGCCTCGCCGCCGACGTACTCGAACCAGTAGCGGACCTCGCTGGTGAAGCTGTAGTTGTGCTTGACGTGGTCCATGTCGCAATCGCCCAGGTTGGTCTCGGGGCCGTTCGGCGCGCCCCACCCGCGACCGTCGAGCGGAAAGAACGGCGGCGTGATCCAGCCGGCGGGCGCGACATCGCTCCATTGCTCGGAATGGTCGTAGACGAACGTGCCGTCCGGCTGCCGCGCCAGCGTCATCGTGTCGTAGACCGGCATCCCGCGCGGCGAGTCGTGGTACCACTGCGCGAAGTCGGCCGCCGTCGTCAGGATCGCGCTCTGCGGTGGAGACGGGGCCATTACCGGCCGCCGGTCTGAAGCGAGCAGCGGCTGGACCATTCCCGTCACGACCGTGCCCGACACGCCCGCGCCGAAGTTCGGATGTCCGTTCGGCATCTCCTGGCTGAGGAAGTCGCGGTAGATGACGGGCACGATCAGATCGCCGCCGTCCGCGTCGCTGACGTCGCGGCAGTCCCAGTTGGGCTCCAGCGTGCACGTCGCCGAGCACCCATCGCCCGAAACCGTGTTGCCGTCGTCGCACTGTTCGCTCGGTAGCTTCAGCCCGTCACCACACGGGGACGTGCAGCCGTTCGTTCCGACGCACACCGGCTCGGCGCGACAATCGGAGCCGCAGCCGTCGCCGCCGGTAGTATTGCCGTCGTCGCATGCTTCGCCGCCTTCCTTCACGCCGTCGCCGCACCTGGTTTGGTGACAGGCCTGACCGGGCGTCGGGCAGGCGAAGCCCGGCTCGACGCGGCAGGTGTCGCTGCAGCCGTCGCCGGGCGCGGTGTTGCCATCGTCGCATTGCTCGAACCCGAGCCTGGCTCCGTCGCCACAGCGCGGGACGCAGCGCGCGCCCGCCTGCGGGCAGGTCCATCCCGGCTCCAGCTGGCACTGCGAATCGCAGCCGTCGCCTGACGTGGTGTTGTGATCGTCGCAGGTCTCCGCGCCTGCGATCACGCCGTCGCCGCAGGCCACCGTGTAGATGCAGGGACTGCCCGGCGTCGGGCAGATCCAGTCCGTCTCGGTCTTGCAGTCGGGCGAGCAACCGTCGCCGCCCTTGTGGTTGCCGTCGTCGCAGGTCTCGGCGGGTGGGTTGAGCATGCCGTTTCCGCAGGGGTTCGGCACGCACGTGCCGGGTCCGCCATCGCATGAGACGTCAGCGCGGCCACCGATGTCGGGTGTGCCGGCATCGTGCGGGGGGCCGATCCTCGCATCGCCGGCCAGGGGCGTTCCACCCTGGCCGCCGTTACCGCTCGTGCCTTTGCCGGAAACGCCGGCGCAGCCGCCCAGCGCGACCATCGTCATCAACACGGGCGCGCACCACGCCTCGCGCAGTCCAAGCCAAGCGTTCACATGCTCTATAGATGGGGGCGAGGGCCGTTTCGGGTCTCTTCGCCCGTGGACAGATCGAAAGAAGACTTCGACCGCCCTCGATCAAAACATCACTTCTTATAAGAGGTCGGCCGACACCATTTCGGGTCTATGGGGCGATCACCGGGACCAGAAATAGGGGCGCACCGCGTCGGTCGCCCTAACCTCGTTGACACCGGCGCGAGTGGCGTCCCATCCTTGCCGGGATGGTCCGCGCAAACGGCGGCGCCGATCCGGCGTCGAAGGCGGATCCGGCCAGTCTCGACGCGCTGGCGCGCGAAGCGCTCGGACGAGATCCCGAAGCCGTTCGAAGGTTCGTCCTCGCGATCGCGCCCGCGATCCGGCGCGCCTGCCGCGGCGTGATGGGCCCCCGGCACACCGATCTCGAAGACACGATCCAGGACTGCTTCATCGACGCGACACGCGGGCTGCCCGGGTACCGGTTCCAGGGCAACTTGCTCGGTTACGTCACGCGGATCGCCGTCAACCGGGCGCTGGCGTCGCGACGCCTGAGCGTGGCGCGCGTCCGGCACCTACAGTTGCTCGAGGATCTGCACGATGAGTCGCCACTGGTGGACGCGAGCGCTGGCGAGATCGAACGGACCGAGGTGATGCGCGATCTGATTCGCCGCGTGCGCCCCATCCAGGCCGAGACGCTGGTCATGCGGGTGGTGCTCGGCTTCTCGGTCGAGGAGATCGCCGTCGCGACGGACGTCTCGGTCAACACCGTGAAGACGCGCCTACGCCTCGGCAAGCAGGCGCTGCGCCAACTTCTGACCTGGCACGCCTGGGAACCGGAAAGGAAACCGAGCCGATGAGGGCCGAGGAGCACCCGGAGGCGCTGATCGATCGCGCGCTGCGCGGCGCGCTCGATCCCGCGGCGCAGGCGACACTGGATCGGCATCTCGCGGCCTGTCCGGTGTGCGCCGCTCAGGTTTCCATGGCGCCGCGGTTCGAACGCGAGCTCGCGCCGCAGCCGCGCGACGAGGCCCTCGATCTTCGCGCGATCGAGGCGGCGATGGCTCGAATGCAGCACTCGCCGCCCCTGGCGCGGCGTCGGGCGGCACCGGCGTGGGTCCGCTGGGCGGCGGCGGCCGTCATCGTTTTCGGCGTCGCCACGGCGGCCGCGGTGATCGGCCGCAGGATCGCGCCGCGTCCGGTGACCGAGGCGCCTGCACCAGCCGTCGCGCCTCCCGCGGCGCGCGCGCCTGTCCGTCCCGTAGAGGCACCGCCCCCGGAGGCGCCCGCGCCGCCCGAACCACCGCCTGTCAGGGTCGCGCCGCCGGCGCATCGTCCGGCCTCTCCCGCGCCCACGGCGGCGGCGCTGTTCGAACAGGGTGAGAAGCTGCGCCGCCAAGGTCACGCCGACGCGGCGATCGCGACCTATCGTCGGTTGCAGGCGGCGTATCCGGGGACGCCGGAGGCGCGGCTGTCGTTCGCCTTCGCGGGCCAGCTCCTGCTCGAGCGGCGAAGGCCGGACGAGGCCCTCGCGCAGTTCGATCGGCACCTGACGGTCGGCGGCGAGGTCGGCGAGGAGGCGCTGGCTGGCCGCGCCACCGCGCTCGAAGAGCTGCACCGCACCGCCGACGCCATAGCCGCGTGGAAGAGTCTGCTCGCGCGCTATCCCGGATCGGTCTACGCCGGGCGAGCCCGGACGCGTCTCGACGAATTGAACGAACGTCGGTGAGCCGCGCGCCCTCACTTTTCTGCGGCGTCCTGGTCTTGTTCGTCGGCGCGCGGATCGCCCTGGGGGCAGAAGCCGAGGGACGTCCCGCCGGCCGGCAGGTCGATCTGATCATCGGGGCGGCGGCGGACGACATGAAGCTGGTCGAACCGCCGATCCGCGAGATGCTGGTCGGGAAGGGGCTCGCCGTCGAGACCACGCGCAAGGAATCCGTCACCACCATGGATGTGGCGGCCGCGATCGCGCCGCCCCGGGAAGCGGCGCCGACCATGGCGCGTGTGCTGCTGGACTTCACCGTGCCCGGTCAGGCGACCCTGCTCCTGATCGATCCGCGGCGTGGGCGCGTTTACGCACGGCGGATGGTGCTCGCGAACGGGCTCGATTCGGTCGCGCGGGCGAGCGTGCGGTTCGTCGTCGAGCAGTCGATCGACGCGATCCTGGAGGGCCGCGAGATCGGCGTGTCGCGCGAGGAGTTTCAACGCAGCGTCGCGCCGCCGCCGCCGTCCGTGCCGGAGGTGCCGACCGCTGTGCCGGCCCCCGCCCAACCGCCGCCGCTCGCCCCGACTCGGTTCGCTATGGCGGGGGGGTACGAAGGCGTCCTGATCGGCGCGGGCGAAGTGCAGCACGCTGCCAAGATCGTCCTCGTCGCACG
>DATFXS010000272.1:0-3368 GCA_035315605.1 Polyangia bacterium | reverse complement strand
CGTTCCGCCCACCACGATCGGCAGCCGGCCGCGGGCGGCGATGTCGGCGATCGCGGCGCGCGCCACGGCGGCCCAGCGCCCGGCGTGGAACGGTTCGTCGGGACGGACCAGATCGAGGGCGTGATGCGGGACGCGCCGCCGTTCGTCGGCGGTCGGCTTGGCCGTGCCGATGTCCATGCCGACGTAGACCTGCTGGGAATCGCACGCGACGATCTCGCCGCCGGCGCGCTCGGCCAGCGCCAGCCCGAGCGCGCTCTTGCCCGACGCGGTCGGCCCCAGCACGGCCACGAACCGCTGCTTCGTGACGGGCTCAGGCACGGCCGAAGCGCCTCTCGATCTCGCCCAGCGGCAGCCGCAGCAGCACCGGGCGGCCGTGCGGGCAGTGCGAGCGAAGATCGACGGCGTCGAGCTGGCTGAGCAAGGCGAGCGCCTCGGGGCGGCCGAGCACGTCCCCCGCGCGCACGACGCTGTGGCAGGCGATGGTCGCCAGCAGGTGGTCGACTCGATCAAGCTCCCCCTCGCGCAGCGGCGTGCCGTCCGCCAGATCCGTCAGCAGCTCGCGGATGAGCGGCTTCGGGTCGGCGTCCTTCAGCGGTTCGGGCACGGCGCGCAGAATGATGCCGGCCGGACCCTCGCGCGAGACCTCGAAGCCGAGCCCGCCCAGTGTGTCGTCGCCGTCCAGCGCGGCGGCCGCGGCTTCGCCCACGTCGATCGGGATCGGGAACAAGAGCTGCTGGCGCGGCATCTGCCGGCGCGCGTGGGCCGCGCGCAGCCGCGCATAGGCGACGCGCTCGTGCGCCGCGTGCTGGTCGATCAGGATCAGCTCGTCGGCCGCCTCGCAGACCAGGTAGGTGCGGTGCACCTGGCCGACGTAGGTCAGGCCCGCGAAGAAGCGCGGCGCCTGGTCCGACGGGGCCTCGACGGGCGCGCCGGTCCCGCCCTCACCATCGTCCGCGTCGCGCACGCGCAGCGGCAGCGAGCTCTGGGCGGCGCGCGGCAAGGTCATCGCGCCGCCGCTGGAACGCCCTCGCCATGATCGCGTGGACGGAGCCGGGCTTTGCCCGGCGTAGTCCGTCGCGGGGGGGTATGGGGACCCTCCCAGGGTCCCCATCTGAACTGGCGGTTGCGTGAAGGTGCGCATCGGGCGGTCGTCCGCGGTTCGCAGCCAGGGCGCGCGCGCGATCGCGGCGCCGACGACGTGGCGAACCGCCGCGTAGACCTCCTGCGCGCGCGCGAACCGGACCTCCAGCTTCTGCGGGTGCACGTTGACGTCGACGTCCGCGCCCGGCACGTCGAGGAACAGCGCCGCCATCGGGTAGCGCCCCTTCTCGAGCAGCGGCCCGTAGCCAAGCGTCAGCGCGTGCAGCAAGTTCCGATCGCGCACGAAGCGCCCGCCCACGAACAGGAAGGTGTTGCGCGTCGTGTTGGTCGACTCGTCGGGGCCCGCCAGGTACGCCTGGACGCGGCAGCCGCCCTCCTCGCCATCCGCTTCGTGCAGCGCGCCCGCGCCGCGCCGGGCGAGCGCCGCGCGAACACGTTCGCCCCGGCTCGCGTGAGGCGGCAGGTCCATCGCCACCCGACCGGCGACGCGCAGGCGCAGGTGCGCCTCGGGATGCGCCAGCGCGAGCCGGAGCATCGCCTCCGAAACATTCGCGGTCTCCGTCGCCTCCGACTTGCCGAACTTCGCGCGGGCGGGCGTGTTGAAGAACAGGTCGCGCACCTCGACCTGGGTGCCGACCGGAATGCCGACCTCGCGCGCATCGGATTCGACGCCGGCCTCGACGGTCAGCTTGAATCCCGCGGCGGCGTCGGCCGGGCGGGTCGCCAGCGTCAGGCGAGACACCGCCGCGATCGAAGGCAGCGCCTCGCCGCGGAAACCGAACGTGCGCAGGCCCCACAGGTCGTCCGCCGACGCGATCTTCGACGTCGCGTGCCGCCGCAGCGCCAGCCGCGCGTCGTCCGGGTCCATTCCGACGCCGTCGTCGACGACCCGCACCAGCCGGCGGCCGCCGGCCTCGATCTCGACGTCGATCCGGCGCGCGCCCGCGTCCAGCGCGTTCTCGACCAGCTCCTTGACGACCGACGCCGGTCGCTCGACCACTTCGCCCGCCGCGATCTGATCGGCCAGCTCGGGCGGCAGCACCCGCACCCTCTGCCGCGCCCTGGGCGCGTCGTTCGTCATGCGAGCGACGCTAGCACGGCCGGCTATCGAGCGAGCTGCGAGATCAGGTCCTCGCTCGCGCCGCGCACGGCGCCCTCGACGGCTTCCATCTCCATGCTCGCCTGCAGGTGTGGCTTGAACATCCGCTTCGGCTTCTGCACGCGCCCCTCGCCCGACGTCATCAGGAACAGGGCGTTGCCCGGCTCGCGCATCACCACCAGCTGGACCGCGCAGATGACCTCGACGTCCGGCCCGCCGTGCGCGACCGACAGATGCTTGATGACGACGCCGACAGCATAATTTGCCCGGCTCTCGGCGGTTGACACCTCGCCCAGCGGCCGCAGCTGCTCGGCCAGAAAATCGCGCATGTGGCTGCGCAGCACCGGGCCGGCCTGATGGCCCGGGTCGCCGACCGGCCTCACCGCGATGGACAGCTTGGCGGCGGAGCGGCGGCGGATGCCGGCCTCGCCGGGCTCGCGCGGCGTCGATTCGTCGGCGCCGCCCAGACCGCGCAGGGCTTCGCGCGCCATGTGGCGGACGGTCGGCACCGAATCGTGCAGCGCGGCCACGACCGTGTCGCGCCCCGCGGGCGCGCCGATCAACCCGAGCGACCGCACCGCGCTGGCCCGCACCGCCGGGTGCTGATCGCCAGCGGCGGCGATCAGCGCCGGCACCGATCGCTGCTCGCGCAGCTTGCCTAGGATCAGCGCTGCCTCGACCCGGACCTTGTAAGACGGATCGTGCAGAAGCGAATCCTCGACGTCTTCGATCTGCGGCGCCTGGGCGAATGCGCGACCGCCGCCCGCGAGCAAGCCGAACCCGAACAGCAGGGCAGCCAACTTCACGACCGGCAGCCGACGCGGGTGGGGCGCGTGCAAGGCGTGTTCAGGATCACTCGGCCGGGCGACCGCGGTCAATCGAAACACGAAGCGCCTGGCGAGAAGATGACGAGACGAAAGGTGAGATAGTGCGGGCAAACGCGCATGTCTGACGCGAACGACCAGACCGCCCCGATCTCGCTCGCCTATTCGGTCGACGCCGACGACGCGTTCATGTTCCACGCGTTGCGCGCGGGCGCGATCGACGTGGGCGCGCTGCGCTTCAGCCACCGGCGCGATCACACGGCGGCGCTGAACCGGCTGGCGATCGACGCGGGCGCGGACGTGGTCGCTGTGTCGGTCGGCGTCTACCCGGCGATCGCCGCGCA
>DATFXS010000271.1:0-4469 GCA_035315605.1 Polyangia bacterium | reverse complement strand
GACGACGTGTTGGTCGCCAGCACGACGCCGCCCCGGCAGGCCTGGTCCAGCGCCTGGAAGATCTCGCGCTTGGTCGAGGCGTCCTCGGTCGCCGCCTCCACGACGAAATCGACCGCTTCCAGATCGCCGCCGTACAGATCGGAGGGCTGGATGCGCGACAGGATCTGATCGCGGTCAGCCGCGGTCACCTTCTGCTTGTCGACCAGCTTCGCCAGCTGCTGGCCGATGGCGCCGCGCCCGCGCTCGGCGATGTCGCGATGCGCGTCGGCCAGCGTGACGGCGAAGCCCTGCGACGCCGCCAGCTGCGCGATGCCGCGTCCCATCTGTCCGGCGCCGACGACGCCGATGCGGGTGATGCCGTCGAGGGGACCGCGGATGGGTGCGGACATGGCCGAGAAGGTGAGGCTTACACCATCTCGACCGCTAGTGCGATGCCTTCTCCGCCGCCGATGCACAGCGACGCGACGCCGCGCCGCTTACCCAGATCCCGTAAGGCCGAAAGCAGCGTCACCAGCACGCGGGCGCCCGACGCGCCGATCGGATGTCCCAGCGCGACGGCGCCGCCCCAGATGTTGACGCGCGCGGGGTCGAGCCCGAGCAGCTTGTTGTTCGCAATAGAGACGACCGCGAACGCCTCGTTGATCTCCCAGAGATCGACGTCGTCCTTCTTCCAGCCGGCGCGAACGAGAACCCGCTCGATCGCACCCGCCGGAGCGGTCGTGAACCATTCGGGCGCCTGGGCGTGCCCGGCCGACGCCACGATGCGGGCGATCGGCTTGCCCCCGCGCGCGGCGGCCGTGTCGGCGCCCGCGAGCAGCAGCGCCGCGGCGCCGTCGTTGATCGACGACGCGTTGCCGGCCGTGACCGTGCCGTCCTTCTGGAACGCCGGCCGCAACGCCGCCAGCTTGGCCACGTCGCCGCGCCCCGGCTCCTCGTCGTCGGCGACCACCGTCGGCGGACCCTTCCGCTGGGCGATCTCGACGGCGACGATCTCGCCCTTGAACTTGCCCTCGGCCTGGGCGCGCAACGCGCGCCGGTACGACTCGGCCGCGAACGCGTCCTGATCCGCGCGCGTGATCCCTTTTTCCTTCGCGCACAGCTCGGCGCAGTCGCCCATGTGGACGCCCTTGTACGCCTCCCACAGCCCGTCGTTGATCATCGAATCGATCACCTGACCGTGCCCGAGGCGGTAGCCCTCGCGCGCCTTCGGCAAGAGGTAGGGCGCGTTGGTCATCGATTCCATGCCGCCCGCGACGATCAGATCGTGCTCACCGGCCGCGATCGCGTTGGCGCCGAACACGACCGCCTTCAGACCCGACCCGCACACCTTGTTGACGGTGACCGCCCCGACCTTGTCGGGAATGCCGGCCCCGATCGACGCCTGCCGCGCGGGCGCCTGCCCGATGCCGGCCGGCAGGACGCAGCCCATGAAGACCTCGCCGATGTCGCCGCGCGCATCGCCCGCGATGCCGCCGCGGGCGAGCGCCTCCTTGATGGCGATGGAACCGAGCTTGGGAGCGGACACCGAAGCCAGCGCGCCCTGAAACGATCCGATCGGTGTGCGCGCGGCTGAGACAATTACGACATCTCTCATTGCCTTAATTGTACCGCGCCGTCGACGACAGGCGAGGCAGCGCGATGCCGCGCGTCTCGGGCAAAACCCAGACCCACGACGCGGTCGCCAGCGCGAGCACGCAGGGAACGGCCAGTCCGCCCGTGAGGCCGTAGTGAGCCGCCGCCAGCCCGACCGCATACGGCGTCGCGATCTGGGCGGCGCGCGCGCAGTTGTACGTCGCGCCCATCGCGGCGGTGCGCACCTCCGTCGGGAACAGCTCGGCCAGCAGCGCGCCGAACCCGGCCGTGCAGCCGGACCCGACGCCGAGCGCGAGCATGACCGTCCAGAACAGGGCCGGGTGGGGCAGCAATCGTGCCCACGCGGCCGCCAGCGCGCCGACCGCGACCGCCGTCAGCAACGAGTAGAGCGCGAACGCTGGCCGCCGCCCCAGCCGATCGGAGACGGCGCCGAAGGTGAGCATGCCGAAAAGCTGCCCGGCCTGGGCCGTGAACATCCAGGTCAGCGAGCGCCCGACGCTCTGGTGCATCTGCTTGGCGAGGAATCCGGGCAGCCACGTGTAGCAGCTCCAGTACGTGCCGAGCTTGAACACGCCCAGCAACCACGCCTTGACGAAGCGCCCACCCAGCCCGACGGCGGCCGCGGCCGCGCGCAGCTCGGCGCGGATCGACGACGCGCGCCCGGGGTCGTCGGGCAGGTGCGACGACAGGCGCGCCGCCACCGCGAGCAGCGCGGTCACGCTCGAACCGGCCAGCACGGCCCGCCAGCCCACGCGCGGCAGCACGACGTACCCGACGAACGCGGCGATCGCGACGCCGAACGGCTCGCCCGTCTGCAGCGCCGCCGCCGCGCGCCCCCGAAACGCCGGCGCCACCGCCTCGGCCAGCATGCCGTGGCCGATCGCCCATTCGCCGCCGATGCCCAGCCCCTGCACGACGCGGCCCGCGAAGAAGACGCCCGCGCTCGGCGCGAGGCCGCAGATCAGCGAGCCGACCGAATAGATCAGCACCGTCCCGGCGAGCACGCGGCGCTTGCCGATCCGATCGGCCAGCACCCCCGCCACGAACCCGCCGATGCCGGAGGCGCCGAGGCCGATCCCGAGCAGCCACCACTCGGCGCTCTGGGACATCCCGAGATCGCGGCCGACCGCCTCGCGCAGGAAGCCGAGCAGCACGAGGTCGTAGAAGTCGAACGTCCAGCCGAGGAACGCGTAGACGAAGATCGCGACCGGGAAGCGCGCCGTCACCCCCGGGGACGTTAACCCAACCCCGCGCGCCGCCACGAGAAATGGCCGCCAGGGTGGAAATGTGGACAGGTATCCTACATCCACCTACGATCGCCGGTCCCAATGGCCAAGCTGACCCTGCCCGGAGAGCGCCGCCCGCGGATCGGCGTGCTCGAAGCGTTCATCGCCATCGCCGTCGTCGTCGGGCTCGCCAGCCTCGGCTGCGCGACGCCGCCCGCCCGGGCGCCTCGCGTCCGCCGCCTGCCGGCCTCCGTCTTCGCCGCCGAGCACGTCACGATCGCGAAGCCGGCCGCGCCGCCCGACGAAGGGGCGGCCTTCGTCGCGCGCGCGCTTCACGACGGCGGCCTCCGGTTCGGGACCGACGGCAGCACGCGCGCGCTCTGGGAGTACCTGCGGCTCGCGCACGAAACCGTCGCGCCCGAACGGGCGCGCGCGGGCGACGTGCTGTTCTTCGACAGGCGCGCGGGCGACGCCGCGCCCGACTGCGACGACACCACCGATCACGCCGGCATCGTCGAGAGCGTCGAGCCCGACGGGCGGATTCTTTTCGTCGAGGCGCGCGACGGTCAGGTCCGGCGCAGCGCCGTCGATCCGGCGCACCCGACGCTGCGCCGGAACGCGCGCGGCGAGATCGCGAACAGTTTCCTGCGCGCGAAGCTGGTCGCCGATCCGCCCAACGCCCGCTACTTCGCCGGCCAGATGCTCTGCGGCGTCGCGCGCGTCGAACGCTGAAGCCAGGGCGTCGCCAACCACGTTGGTTGGCGGCGCGCCAACCGGATTAGCCGAGCGAACGCGGCCAGCCGCGCTTCGCGGGCGTTTGCGCGCGGTCCGGCTGTTGCTTTGAAGCGATCCGCACCGTTCGAAGGAGGATCGCATGACCGGTCGTCGATTGTTCCGCGTGCTCCGCTGGGCCGCCCTGGCCGCCGTCGCTCCCGTGCTGTGGGCGTGCAACGCGCGCTCGCTGGAGGCGCCGAAGCTGAAACCGGATCGGACGTACACGAAGACATTCCAGCAGTCGATCAACCGCAACGTCGATCTGCTGTTCATGGTCGATAACTCGTCGTCGATGACGCCGCTGCAGACCAACCTGCTCAACAACTTCCCGACGTTCATGACCACGCTGGAGAGCGCGCCCGAGGGCTTGCCCAACATCCACGTCGCGGTCGTGTCGTCGGACATGGGCGCCGGCACGGGCGCAATCAAGGGCTGCGGCGCCAGCGGCGGCCTCGCCAACCCCGGCGGCGATCGCGGGATCTTTCAATCCACGGCGCGCGGCGCGTGCACCGCGACCGGCCTGCAGGCGGGCGCCACGTTCATCTCGAACGTCGCCGGCCAGCCGAACTACACCGGCAAGCTGGAGGACGTCTTCACATGCATCGCCGCGCTCGGCGCCGACGGCTGCGGCTTCGAGCACCAGTTCGCGTCGGTGGTGCGCGCGCTCGGCGCCGACGGAAACGCGCCGCCGGTCGAGAACCAGGGGTTCCTCCGCAACGAGGCGTACCTGGTCATCGTCATGATCACCAACGAAGACGATTGCTCTTCCGGGGTGGAGCCGCAGTTCTTCGACATCCAGTCCAACTGGAATCAGGGGTCGCAGCTCGGCGGGGCCTTTCGGTGCAACGAATTCGGCCACCTCTGCTCGATCGGCGG